>NZ_JBEYHA010000025.1:0-78142 GCF_040635075.1 Nocardiopsis sp. NPDC007018 | reverse complement strand
CTCGGTCGGGTATCCACGACGTCCCACGATGCCTCCTTGAGGTCACGTGGTCCCCGAATCCAGAAATCCGACTCCGAAGAACGCAGGACACACCACCTCTAAAGAACCCGGCACGAAACATCGGTCCTCGCGGATTCGAAAGTGCATAGCACCCCTTGAACTGGGGTGTTGCGACGACCACTAGAACCCAAGACGGGGTTCCCCGGCCCTTCGCGGTGCACGAGGACCCGATGTTCAGTTCCTTGATTCTCTGATACCCCCTCTTGCCAGAGCAGAAGATGGCTGCCTTCTGGCTTCGGGGCGCATGCTGATCCTGTCAGCGCGGAACACCCGGCCCCGGCAGGGTCCGCGCGAGGACCGATCGCACTCGCGACCGGCCGCCACCCCATCGTTGGAGGAGACCCCTCGTGAACTCTGTTCAGCCCGCCCTCGCTCTCGCCCTGTCCCTCACCCTGGCCGCTGTTGCCACCGGCTGTGCCAACGCCCCCGACGACAACCAGGTCGTGGACCTGGAGCACACCCAGGAGAACGAGGACACCTCCGCGCAGGAAGCCGCCCAGGAGGAGTCCCCCGAGGACGAGGCGCCCTCCAGCATCGAGGAGGAGTTCGGCTCCGAGTACGTCTACACCGATGGTCTCAAGGTCCGGATCGCGGGCATCGAGCGCCGCGTCTCCGGCGAGTGGGACTCCCCGGAGGACACCCCGTACGTGTACTTCGACATCCAGTTCGACAACGCCACCGGCGACCCCATCGACCTCACCTACTTGTCGGTCTACTGCCAGGTCGGCGAGGAGGGCCGCACCGCCGAGGACGTGTACACCGACGACACCGGCTCCGGCTTCACCTCCGCCGTGATGGACGGCCGTACCGCGACCGCGGGCTACGGCTGCGCCCTGCCCGAGGAGGAGTCCTACCTCCAGGTCGAACTGACCCTCAGTGACTGGGAGGACTTCGACGACTACGTGCGCGAGACCGTCTACTTCGTCGGCGACGTCGCCTGACCGTCCGATCGTCCCCGCCCACGCAAAAGCCACACAATCGTACGTCCAGCCGACTTTTCCGCCTTGCGATCGAGAGGTACCTCCGCCCATGCCCGTCTCCATGCCGACTGCGAACATCGAAGGCATCCAGCTCATCGTGACCCCGTTCCGCCCGGACGCGGTCATCGGCACGATGGGGCTCGCGACCCTGCTGCAACTGGTTCCTTCTCCGAAGCTCGGAGAGGACAAGCGGGCCCTGAAGTACGCCTCCGGAACGATCCGCCGCCACGCTGAGGTGCGCGCGCTGGTGCAGCGCATGCTGAAGTCCACCCAGAAGGGCCGTAACGTCACCTCCTACGCCGCGTACATCGCCGCTGCCCTCAACAACGAGTACGGGGCGGGCTGGTCCACTCCGCCCGTGACTCTCTGGTTGGACGGCCAGCCCGGCGCGGTCAGTGACGAACTGGTGCCCGGCAGTGGCATTCGCACGATCACCGTGCTGCCGGGCTCTCCTGTGATCGCCGTCGACGGCGAGACCCAGCTCACCGCCTGGCACGAGCTGTACGACGACCCCGAGCGCTTCGGGGTCACGTACGAGAAGCTCAGCACCGTCCGCATGCCCTTCGAGCTGTACTTCGGACTCAGCGTGGAGGACGCGCGACAGATCTTCTACGACCGCAACGTCGAGGGTGTGCCTGTCGCGAAGAACCTGGCCATGTCCATGGACCAGCGTGACATCGGCACTCAGTTCGCCCGGAGCGTCGCTTCCGCTGTGAAGGTCGAGCACGAGGGGAAGATCATCTCGTTCTCCAAGCTCGTTCAGGCCCGCAAGCGGCAGTTGACCAAGGCTGACCCGGAGGTCGTCACCCTCTCCGCGCTGCGGGTGCTCGTGATCACCGCCCTGCACGGACGCAACGGACTCGGTCTGTCCTCCACCACGGTGCACGAGGACAAGTTGCCCGAGGGGATCAGCGCCGCACAGGCCGAGCGCGAACTCCTGCCGTTCCTCTGCGAACTGATCACCAGCCTGTACCCGCACTTCCTGGCTCGCAGCGCGGTCTCGACCCCGGCTGTCCTCGCCGGTCTCGGTATCGCCGCCCATCAGGCGACCAGTTGGGCGGTTCCCGGAAGCCGGATCTCCGGGGAGGAGCTGCTGCAGCTGCTCGAGCCGGTCCGCTGGGAACGGGAAGCCCGCTACTGGGACGGTGTCGCGGCCAGCGCCAACGCCTCCGGGATGCTCAACTTCGGCGGTGGCGCCAAGGACTCCGGCGGCCGCGTCGCGGATGCCCTGTTGCATCCTGACACCGAGTACGGCCGCAAGATCCGCGGTTGGTGAGAGGACGGTGGAGGGCCTGGCGGATTCTTGACTGTGGCCCTCACCTTCCCTCCTCAGGGGCTGCGCGCGATTTGGGAGGTCGCCTCGATCAGTCGGTGCCACCGTCGGCCTCCCGACCGGGAGGCACGCAGCCCTTTACACGGTCCGCACGGGCCCCGAAAACCGGACTGATGTGGCCGGATGCGGCCACGACCCGGAAAACCGGCACCCAGTACCTCCATCCCAACCCGGGGCGAAGCGATGATCCCTATTGTGGTGGCACCGGACCCGGCCAAGGACGATCACTCCTCCTCTCTTCCGCCCCCTGTCCCGGAAAGGCTCCCGTGCCCCAGCTCGCGATCGCCAAGGACTTCCTCAGCACCTACGCGACCCTGGACAAGAAGCTCCAGAAAGCTGTCGACGAAGCCTTGGACAAGTTCGCCGACACCTACTACGCCGACGGACACCTGGAGAAACCCACCGACATCCGCGACCCGCGCTGGCGTACGCTCCGGATCAACCTCGGTTACCGGGGGATCGTGCTCGCCCCGGATTCCGGAGAGGCATTCGCACTGATCACTGTGCTCCCCCATGACGAGGCCTACCGATACATCCGCAACCGACGTCCCTCCGTCAACCAGGTCCTGGGCATCCTGGAGTTCCGGGACGAGACGGCGCTCGATCACATGAGCTCCACACTCGCGCCGGTAGCGGCCGCTTCGGGCACCACCCTGTTCCAGGAAGTCCCCGACAAGCACTTCACCCAGCTCGGCATCGACGCAGGCATCATCCGCATCGCCCGGCTGCTCCCGGACGAGAGCCACCTCGACGCACTCGCGCACATGACGCCGCGTGCCCAACACGATGCCCTGACCGCATTGGCTTCGGGAATGTCCCCCGACGAGGTCTGGTCCCTGCTGAGCCGGGATCTCGTGGAGGAGGTCGCTTCGGAGGAGGTCGACCCCGACGACCTGGTCTCGGCGATCCGGCGCAGCCCGGAGCAGGCCGTGTTCGTGGAAGGACCCGAGGAACTCCGGGACCTGCTCGCACATCCCTTCGACGTGTGGCGGAACTTCCTGCACCCCCGGCAGCAGCACATCGCGCGCAGAGACGGCTACGCGGGACCGGTCATGGTCACCGGCGGTGCGGGCACCGGCAAGACGGTGACCGCGCTACACCGGGTGGCGCACCTGACCGAACGGTACGCACACGACGGGCAACAGCTCTCCTTGGACACCGGCCATGTCGCCCCGGACCAGCCCATCCTGCTCACCACTTTTACCACGACCCTGGACACGGCTCTTCGCTCCCAGCTCGAACTGCTGGTGCGTGACGAGTACCGTCGGAAGCTGGTCGACGTGCGCAACCTGGACAAGGTCGCCCACCAGGTGGTGCGTGAGGTGCACGGCAGACTCAGCTTCCCGAACTCACGCGAACTCGTCGCTCTCTGGGACTGTCACGCCGAGGGAACGAACGTGGGCGGGCGGTTCCTGCTGGATGAGTGGGAACACGTGATCCTCGCCCAGGACCTGCGCACCGAACGTGACTACCTCAAGGCTCGTCGACGCGGGCGGGGGCGCTCAGGCCGCATGGGAGCCGAACAGAAGCACCGGGTGTGGCGGTCCGTTCTAGCCGCGACCGAGGCGATGCGCGCCCGCGGACAGTGGACATTCACCTGGCTGGCCTCGGAGGCTGCCGACATCCTCAACCGCACAGGGAACCGCCCCTACCGACATGTTGTGGTGGACGAGTCACAGGACCTGCACCCGGCCAAGTGGCGGCTGGTTCGCGCCTTGGCCCCCGAGGGCCGGGACGACCTGTTCGTCGCGGGTGATCCGCACCAGCGCATCTACGACCACCACGTGTCCATGGCAGCCGTCGGGATCAACGTGCGCGGCCGAAGCCACCGTCTGACCGTGAGCTACCGCAGCACCCAGGAAATTCTCTCCTGGGCCGTTCGGCTGCTCGGCACCGCACCGGTGGAGGGGTTCGACGGTGTGCGTTCGCATCTGTCCGACTACACCTCGCCCTTGCACGGCAACAGCCCGGTACTGCGCGCCCACTCCACGCAGGAAGCGGAATTCGCCGACATGGTGCGGGTTGTGTCGGATTGGCTGGCTGAGGGGGTGGAGCCGGGCACCATTGCCGTGGCTGCCCGTACCGAATCACTGGTGCGGCAGGCGAAGGGGGCCCTCGGCGCCGGAGGAATCGCCACCGGCGGCTTGGCCCAGTCCACAGGAGTTCGGGTAGGAACTATGCACTCGATGAAGGGGTTGGAGTTCCGTTGCGTGGCCGTGGTCGCCACAGGAAGGGAACACCTGCCCCAGATGGCACGGGTGACCGACGTGTCCGAGGCCCCGGTGGCACACGCCCATGACCTGCAGCGTGAACGCAACCTGCTCTTCGTCGCCTGCACTCGGGCCCGGGACACCCTGTACGTCTCGTACTCCGATGAACCCAGCCCGTTCCTGCCGAAGTAACCCCTTGTTCTGACCGCACCGTCACAGATTGCCGAGGCATGAAGGCTTACGAAACGACATTCCAGAAGATGGTCGAGGGGACCAAGCAGTTTCGGGTGCCCTTGTACCAGCGTCCTTACTCGTGGAGTAAGAAGGAGCTCCAGCAGATCTGGAACGACATCACCGAACAAATGGCCGAGGGGGAGGGTTCAGAATCGCCTTGGGCTGCAGGAACCGGACACTTCCTGGGCTCGGTGGTTCTCGCTCCCGCGACCATGGCGGCCAGTGACCTGACTCGTTGGCTGCTGATTGACGGGCAGCAGCGGCTCACCACCCTCACCATCGCCTTCGCGGCGATCCGTGACCGGCTCCGCGCCGTGGAGTCCAGCGAGTCCGAGGAGCCCGGGGAATCCGACCGGATCCACAACACCTATCTCGTCAACCAGTACAAGAAGCGCCTGGACCGTTACCGGGTCCTGCCCACCCAATCCGACCTGGCGGCTTTCCGAGCAATCATCGACGGTGGTGCCGAGGCCGGTGGCACTGACAGGATCGGTTACTCCTACAACTACTTCGCCGGACGGATCCGCTCGTATTCGGCAGAGGAGCTCCTGGTTCTCGAAGCGACCATTGGACGCGGGTTGAGTCTGGTCGAGATCCAAGCGGACCGGGGAGACAACGTCTTCCGGATCTTCGAATCGCTGAACAACACCGGTAAGAGCCTCAGTCAGACCGATCTGCTGCGCAACTACGTCTTCATGCTCCTGCCCGAAACAGGCCAGGAAGTTTACGACGAGGTCTGGCTACCCATGCAATCGGAGCTGGGGCCGGAGAACCTGGAGGTTTTGGCCTGGTTGGACCTTGTTCTGCGGGGCGACGAGAACGCCAAACAGCGAGAGGTCTACCGGACACAGCAGCAGCGCCTGGAAAAGGTCGCGCGGGTCGGCGGAGAGCAGGCCGTCCGGAAGGAGTTGGAGGAGCTGCGCCACTTGGGCGGCCTGCTCCTGCGCATCGTGGAACCGGACCATGAGGACGATCCCGGCCTGCGTACCGCCTTGACACGGCTGACCGAATGGGGCAACACCATCTACCGGCCTCTGGCGCTGAAACTGATGGTGCTTCGCGATGAAGGTCACGCCTCCACCGAGCAGGTAGAGCGCGCTCTGGGCCACATCGAAAGCTACCTGGTTCGCAGGATGCTCGTCCGTATGCACACGCAAGGGCTCAACATCGCCTTTCTCCGAGTCCCGGCGAAACTGGTGCCCGGAGAACCGGTGGACGAGTTCGTCCACCGGTACCTGTCCAATCCGCGGCTCCGCTGGCCCTCCGATGAAGACGTCAACAACGTCATCATGACGGGAAGCTTCTACTGGACCGGACGCAGCCAGCAGCGCCTCTATGTCATGCGTCGGCTCGAAGAGACCTACGCCCCACCAGGACAAACCGGGTTCCCACCAGCGAAAATGGTCATCAACCACGTCATGCCGAGCAGGCTCCCCCCTGCTTGGGACGAGCTCCTGGCTAGCCAAGCAGACAGGGACGAGAGTGGTAAGGAGCTTCAGGAAAGGCTCCATCACACCCTGGGCAACCTTGTGGTGGTGCCGGACGGCACCACACTTCCGGGGCACATGATCGAGCGCAAGCAGCAGATCTACGCAGCCAGCGCGCTGCGTATGAACCAGGAGGTCGCCGACTCCGCGAGCTGGGGGAGGCCGGAGATCGAGGAACGTAGCCGTAACCTGGCCGAACGGGCCATAGCGGTGTGGCCGTCGCCTCGACGGTCGACCTCCATGACAGAGGAGACCCTGCTCAGCACAGAACCCATCAGCCAGGTCACCGCCATGATCCCGGCAGGACGATGGGCGACTTGTCAGAGCATCGCGCAGGTAGCGGGGACCGCTCCGATCGCTGTTTCCTCCTTCCTCCGCGACCACCCCGGCATCCCCAATGCCCACAGGGTGTTCAACAGCAAGGGGGAATCAATCATCGGGGCGCACCTGTCCCAGCACAAACTCCTCAAGGAAGGTCTCGGCTTCCACCCCGACGGACGTCCACTCCCCGGACAGCGTCTCCCCTCAGAGGAACTGGCGCAGCTCTTCGGGCTGGACGTGGACCCGAGTCAGAGCCGCAGGGAACGCTTCCATGCCCTGCTCAACGAGCACCGTTCTCCTATGGTTGCGCAGCAGGTGGAGTTCCTCTTGCGCGAGTGGGAGGAACTCGGGGGTTCCTTCTCCTGGGGTAGTGGACAGGAGACCAGCTGCTCCTTGACCATGTGGGGCCGAGAGACCTCCAAGGACGAACGTTGGGCACTGGTCTTCTACCCGGTGTCCGGTGTCGCGGAAGTGGTGTTCCAGCACCTGGCCCGGCGCCCTCCGTTCAACAACGAAGAGATGCGCCGTGAGTTGCTGAAGCGCCTGAACAGTGTGTCTCGGATCGACCTGCCGGAGGATGCGGTGAGCCGACGGCCCAGTTTCCCGCTGGAGGCCCTTCTGGGGAGCGGTGGAAGCGAACTTCGCAAAGTACTGGCCTGGTTCCACGAAGTATGCCGCACCTGGCAGATCAACCGCAGGTGACAGCAGGGAACGCTTTCGAGGCTTTAATGCGTCGAGCGAAGAACAAACTAGCCGCGGTCCGCACGTGAAGTTGGCCTGAGCCCACCCGATACGCCCGCTTTACCCGTGATGGCCTCATCTGGGAGATATTGGCGCAGCGGTGAAGATCAGGCGGGTGCGGCGTGACCGGCTCGTCGCGATGTGAGACCGAACCGGCTCAGTGTTCGCTGTGGTACACCCCCAGGGGTGCACCACAGCGGCCGGAGGTGTGCACCCGGAGGGTGCACATCCACCAGCGCAACGCGGGGCAACGCAGCACAACAAAGCACCCACCTCCCCCACGACCTGCGGATTCTCTTATCAGCGCAGGTCGGCCCCCTCCCCCACCAGCATTCAAGTCCCGTCACTCACCCCAGAGGCTCAAGCCCCTGACCAGCGGAAACGCAAAATGGTCAGGGGCTTTTGCGTTGCCGGGGGTGCACGGCCGTGCCGCGGCCGTGGCTGCGCCGAGCCCTCAACGAAATCCTGCAACGCCGCGGATGACTGAACGCCCCAGGAAGGAACTCATCGGAACCGACCGTCGCGCCTGGCTGCACGAGATCGCCGAGCGCGCCCACGGTGCCGGGGCAGCGATCAACCCTCCTCAGGCTTCGAAGCGCAGATCCGCGATGCCGGACAGGTCGATGCCGTAGCGCTCGTAGACCTTGGTGGTGTTCTCACCTGTCAGAGACGACTCGTCGAATCCGAGCAGGGCGGCCACCCGCACCACCTCGGCGCGGCTTACTGCTTCAATCTCCAGATACGCGGGGATTCGCGGCCAGGAGTCGATCTCCAACTGGGCCCCGTCCAACGTGAAGCTGTGCCGCCGGTTCTCCTGGTAAGCCTTGGGCGTGTAACCGAGCTTGCCCAACAACGCGTTGGCCGTCTCGAAGTCACCGACCTCCGTCTCGGTCTCCCGGGTGCCGCCGATGGCGTCGGAGTCGATCTCCTTCACCGTGAGCGTGACCCGGCTCCCGGTGTCGCGCAGCCGCACCCACCGCGACGTGTCCCCGGGCTCGATGTCGTACACGTAGCGCCTTTGGAGTACCTCGCCCAGGTCGGCACCGCCCTTGTCGAAGATGAGCCGGGCGACCTGTTCGGGGGCGATGTCCAAGACCTTGGCCTCGTACTCGATCACGCTCATGGCGCCTTCTCTCGTGTTCCTCTGAATCCATCTGCGGCACTGCATCAGCCAGACGCGCGATAGCGGCTCCCGAGCGGCCCGCCTTCCTCAGTTCGTTGTCGTGCATACGCAGCACGTGCCCGAGAAAGTCACCCTCATCCAGATGCCGAGCGAGCCGCATGGCACCGCCCGCCCATCGCGCGGCCAGGTACAACTGCTCCTCCGGCAGGACATGCCCCAGCGATGTGCCGAGCGTTGCCCGCGCCCGTGCCAACAGAGAGGCCGTCCCGTAGTCGACCCGTCCCTCACTCAGGCGTGCCTCCAGCCGGACCACCAACGGCCACAGTTCCTCGACCGCCTCTGCCGCGCGCCCCTCCTGCCGGGCGATCTCGGCGAGCCGTACCGTCGATTCCCCGAACTGCAGTGCGGCGAGGAAGTCCGCATCCTCGTCGCTGGTGATTTCCAGGGCGTGCGGCGGAACGCCCAGGACCCGGCTGATGTGCGACAACCCCTGCCGGTCATTGCTGGTGCGCTGGCGCCGCTCCAGCAGGGAAACAAAAGAGGGGTCGTATCCGAGAAGCTCACCCATCGCCACCTGGGAGAGTCCCGCGAACTTGCGATAGCAACGCAGGATCACCGCCAGCTCCCGGTCTCCAGGGCCCGACGTGCTTCGGGTAGCAGCCACAGCCAGCGGGTGGAGGTCGAAGCGGTCACGTGTCCGGCTGGGCGAACCAGGAGAGGACCGACCTCTTGTACCCCTCCGGCATCGTCAGACCGGGTACCTCCTCCTTGGTGAACAGCCCGGCTTCCTTGTGCTCGCTGGAGACCACGACCGGGGCGTCCGAGTCCACATGACAGCCGTAGGTGACGATGAAGACGTGCTTGTCGACCTGGGTGATGTGGTACATCCACGCATCGAGGATCTGCGCCACCGTGACCGGCCAGCCCGTCTCCTCCTCGATCTCCCGAGCCAAGCACTCCTCCGGGGTCTCCCCCAGTTCGATCTTTCCGCCGGGGAGCTCCCACTCGTCACGCTCGTTGCGCAACAGCAGTACCCGCCCGTCACGGACGACGACGCCTTTGGCGGAGACGGGGAACGTGCGCGGTGCGTAGGCGGCGTCGGACACAGGGGGCTCGCTTTCGACGGCGTAGGGGTTCGACGGAGGTGAAGCTAGCAGGCGCGCACCCGGTCTCGGGCAGCTCTCGCCTTGACAGATTGTCACTGGTCTCATCACCCGGTGTTCGTGAAGCTGGGCGGTGTGTACAAGACGACGCCTCCCTCCTCGGGATACGTCGGCGCGGTCTTCGAACCTGCCGCACCAGAGACGTGGACCATCCGGCTAAGGACGAACTCATCCGCTTCGCTCCCCGCACGGTTCGCCACGTCGAGATCCTCCGAGAGGTCATCGACCGGCACACCATGGTCCTGCGCCTGGTGGCATGTACTGAGTTTGGTGGAGGTGCGCACGCCCGTGCACCCCGAATCGACCGCGCCCAAGCTCTGGAGGCGCCCCCAGCGGCTGGAGATTCGGCACCCAGTCCCCATGCTCCCCCACTCGCATTAGTCTCGGGGCACAAGCATGTCAACCACCTCCCCCCTGTGCCTCAGACAGATCCCCCGTGAATCCGCGATGACGGCAACGAACCCTCGCTGGGACACCAGGAGCCCGCACGCGTGGCGCCCCAACGGGTTCGCTCAGGGCCATGGCCAGAAAGGCTCTCCAGCACGGTGAAAGCATCCGAGACCCCCTTGCTGAAACTGATCCAGCAGGGTCACCAGTTCGTCATACCGATCTACCAGCGCGCGTACTCGTGGACCGCGGCGGAGTGCGACCAGTTGTTGGCCGACATCGAGCGCGCTGGCCGCGACGACACGTTGACTTCGCACTTCACCGGTTCGATCGTCTATGTGGAGAAGGGGTTGTCGAACCTGACGACGCAGGAGCCCCATCTCGTCATCGATGGTCAGCAGCGGATGACCACGGTGATGCTCCTCGTCTCGGCCCTGGCGCGTGCCCTCGAGAGTCTTCCGGAGGGCACACCCTTTCCACTACCGGATTTCTCTCCCAGGAAGCTGCGCAACCGCTACCTGGTGAACAACGACGAGGAGGGCGATGACTACTTCAAGCTTCTACTGTCGGAGAAGGACCGTGAAACGCTGAAGGCCGTCATCGGCCGCACCCCCTTGCCGTCGAACCCGTCTGAGAGCGTGAGCAACAACCACCAGCGGTTCCTGGACCACCTCGCGAAACCGAGTACGGACCTGGGAAACGTCTGCCGCGGACTCGCCAAGCTGGTCGTCGTCGACATCCGGTTGGACCGAACATCGGACAACCCGCAGTTGATCTTCGAGTCCATGAACTCCACCGGACTGCAACTGTCACAGGCGGACCTCATCCGCAACTTCGTGCTGATGGGCCAGGCACCACCCGTCCAGGAAAAGCTCTACAACACCTACTGGCGGCCGATGGAGACCGATTTCGGTCAGGCCGCCTACGAGAAGCAGTTCGACGACTTCGTACGCCACTACCTCACTGTCGTCACCGGTGAGATCCCGCGCTTCGACAACGTCTACGGGGCCTACAAGAAGCATGCGCAGGCCTTCAGATCCGAAGGTGTCGAGATCGAGGCCCTCGTCCGCGAACTACACGCCTACGCCAAGCGATACTGCGCCGTGGCCCTTGGACAGGAGGACGACAAGCTTCTCGCCGCGGCCTTCCAAGACCTGAGGGAGATCAAGGCTGACGTCGTCTACCCGCTGTTGCTGGAGCTCTACACCGACTACGAAGTCGGCCTCCTCCAGCGAGACGATCTGGTCACCATCGTCGAGATGGTCACCTCCTACATCTTCCGCCGCGCGGTCTGCCGCGTGCCCACGAATTCGCTCAACAGAACCTTCAGCACGTTCACCAAGGCGATCGACAAAGGGAGGTACGTCGAGAGCGTCCAGGCACATCTGCTGGGTTTGAAGAGCTATCGGGCCTTTCCCTCCGACGAGGACTTCAAGGATGAACTGACCAAGGCCAACATGTACAACTTCAAACGTCGGTCGTACCTGTTGCGACGGTTGGAGAACTTCGACAGGAAAGAACACGTTTCGATCGAGGACTACACGATCGAGCACATTCTGCCGCAGAACGAGAAGCTCTCCGCCCAGTGGCGGGAGGATCTGACTGGTCCCAGATTCAGGAGCGCTGTGTGCACACACTGGGAAATCTGACGCTGACCGGCTACAACTCCGAGTACAGCGACCGACCGTTCGCCGAGAAGCGAGACATGGAGGGCGGGTTTCGGGAGAGCCCGCTACGGCTCAACAGGGGGCTCGGCACTCTGGAATCCTGGAACGAAGTGACCATCAGGAAACGTGCGGAGCGGCTGGCGGCGCAGGCCGTGGACATCTGGCCGCGTCCTGTCCGACCTGAGGGTTTCCCGCACACCGGACGCTCGGCCACGGAATCCGGATACTCCATCGAGGACCATCCGAATCTGACGGGGCCGCTGCTGACGCTGTTCGAGAAGTTCCGTAGCCGGGTGCTCGCGTTGGACGAGGTCGTCACAGAGACCTTCCTGAAACGGTACATCGCCTACAAGGCCGAGACGAACTTCGTCGACGTGGTGGCGCAGAGCGAGCGGTTGAAACTCACCCTCAACATGCCCTTCGAGTCTCTCCACGACGAGCGCGCCATGGCCTGGGACGTGACCGGGAAGGGCAAGGCGGGCAACGGCAACGTCCAAGTCGTACTGGGCGCCGAGGAGGACGTGGACCACGTCCTGGGGCTGGTGCGTCAAGCCTACGAATACCAGGTCGGGGAGTAGGGGAAGCGCGTTCGACGCGCCTGGCACCAGGGCACCGCCCCCGTGTGGCTCAGTCTCGCAGGGCACGTGCTTCTCGTGCCGGGGGCTCTCCCGGTGTGGCGCCGCCCCGGCTCCGGGCCGAGTTCCGGAGTCGTCTACAGGGCCGACGTCGGACTCCGACCGGGTGAGAGCGCACCACGCCTTCTCCATACCCGGCCGGATGAGGTCGGCGGAGAGCACGTCGGTATCTCGGTCGGCGGTCCCCGCCCCTGGTGCGATGGTGCGGCGCGAACGACCCCGGCGGGCCCGGACACGGCGGAGAGGAACACCATGGGGCCGTGGTGCTTCTCCGAGTAGCCGGTGTGATCGGGGACGTAGGGCGTGACCTCAACCTCAAGAGTGACCTCGCCGGATTGGTATGGCGCATGCGATCACTCTTTTTCTTCGCGCCGTCCCAAGAAGGGTCGAACCAGCTCCCTGTCGTGCACCCGGTGGGACGCGGGGTAACCCGGCAGCCACCTCCCCCACGGCCTTCCGGATTCTCTCGCTACCGCAGATCAGGACACTCCCCACCAGCGTTCACGACCCGCGTCACTCGCCCCGGGGGCTCAAGCCCCTGACCAGCGCAGCGGTCAGGGGCTTTCGCGTTGCCGAACGGGCGCCAGCGAGTGCACGAGGCCCCGCGAACCGGGGCTCCGCCCTCGGCGGTGCCCGCGGGCCGAATCGCGGTGGGGACCCTAGTCCTGGGTCTGCGGAACGGCTCCGTCCCCGCTGGTGGAGACGGGCTCGGGGGTGTTCTCCCCGGCCTCCCCGCTGATGGGACGGATGTGGCGCATGAGGATCGTGGTCAACACGGCCACCGCCGCGAGCAGGGCGGCGCTGACCCCGGCGGCTGCGTTCATCCCCTGGGTGAACGCCTCCTGAGCTGGAGCGATCAGGGCCTGGGCGTGGGATGGCGACTGCTGGGCCGCGGCCAACGCCCCGGCCAGGGTCTCGCCCGCGCTCTCGGCCGCCGCGGTGGGAACTTCCTCAGGGACGGCTTCAGCCATCTGGCTCCGGTACACGGCCGCACCGACACTGCCGAGCGTGGCCACGCCCAGCGCTCCACCCAGTTCTCCCGAGGTCTCCGACATGGCCGCGGCCGAGCCCGCCTTCTCCGGGGGAACGGAACCCACGATCAGGTCGGTCCCAAGGGCGAGAAGCGGGCTGATGCCCATACCGAGGACCACCTGGCCCACGATCAGCAGGCCGAACCCCGAACTCGCGTCGACCTGTGTGAGAACGAGGAAACCGAGCACGCTGAGCCCGAGCCCGCCACCGATCACGGTGCCCGGACGCATCCTGGCCGCCAGGGCCGGGGCCACCATGAACCCGACCATCATGCCCGCGACCGAGGGAAGCAGCCACAGGCCGGAACGCAGGGGCGACAGCCCCTGGATCATCTGGAAGTACTGGGTCACGAACAGCATGACCGCGCTCATGGCCATCACGCCGAACAGCATGCTTCCCAGGGCGGTGCTGAAGACGCGGTTCTTGAAGAGGTCCATGTCCAGGAGCGGATCGGCCAGCCCGCGCTGGCGGAGGACGAACAGCGCGCCGACTCCGAGTCCGGTCACTAGGGCCAGGAGAGACCACGTTCCCGGGCCGTTCGAGGCGAACTCCTTGAGCGCGTAGATGACCGGCAGGATCGTGAACACGAGCATCACGGCGCTCAGGACGTCCAGACGACCCGCGCCCGGGGCACGGTACTCGGGGAGCAGAAACGGTGCGGTGACCACCAGGAGCACCATGACCGGAACGCCGATCAGGAACACGGCCCCCCACCAGAAGTACTGGAGGACGAGGCCGCCGACCAGTGGACCGATCGCCATGCCGCCCATGAAGCACATCATCCACACGCCGATGGCCGCCGCGCGCTGCTGCGGGTCCTCGAACATGTTCCGGATGAGGGCGAGGGTGGAGGGCATCAGTGTCGCACCCGCGAGCCCCAGGACGGCCCGGTTGACGATGAGCATCTCGACGCTGACCGAGTAGGCCGCGAGCACCGAGGCGGCGCCGAAGACCACCGCGCCGATGACGAGCAGTCGACGTCGGCCGATGCGGTCGCCGAGGGCGCCCATCGTGACCAGGAATCCGCCGATCATGAACGCGTAGATGTCCAGGACCCACAGCTGCTGGGTGCTGGTGGGGGCGAGGTCCGCGCTCAGTTCCGGCAGGGCCAGGTACAGCACGGTCATGTCGATGGACAGGAGCAGCGTCGGCATGGCCAGGACGGCGAGGCCGATCCACTCCTTCGCGCCGGCGCGAACACCGGCCGTGTCGGAGGTCTGCGATGGCATAGGTGGTGCACTCTCTTCCAAGGTGATCCTGCTCGTGCTGGGGGCGGGACGTCGCCGAGGCCGCCCTCCGGGAGGCGGCGGCGCACGTTCCCGGGGGGCGCGTCGGTTCCAGCGGCGGGTCGGTCGCGCACTCGCGCGAGCCCGGGGCCGGGTCGCGCGCGTGGAGTCCGTCGGCCGCTCCGCCGGTTCGGTCGTCCACGCGTGCCGGTGCCACTCGGATTCCCTCACGCTCGGCCGGGCTCCGCACCCCACCACGGTGCGACCCGAGGGTTCCGGTAACGTTCCGGCGCGGTTGCGTCTCCTCCGGTGCCGCCGCGCCCGGGGCCGACTCCCGCCCTGCCTGCACTACTGTTGCCGTATGCGATTCGGCATCCTCGGTCCGCTCCAGCTGTGGGCTTCCGACGGCAGAGCCATCCGAGTCCCCGAGACGAAGGTTCGGGCGCTGCTGGCCGTGTTGCTCGTCCACCGGGGCGCCCCCGTTCCGACGGACCGCCTCATCGACACCCTGTGGGGAGACGACCCTCCGGCCAACCCCTCCGGAGTCCTGCGCAGCAAGGTCTCCCAACTGCGCCGGGTGCTGAGGCAGGCTGATCCCGACAGCGCCGACCCGATCGTGTTCCTCCGGCCGGGCTACCAGCTGCGAACGCCCCCGGAGGCCCTCGACGCCGACCGCTTCGGGGCTCTGTTCGCCCGGGCACACGGGAACGGGGACCCGCACGGGAGGGCCGCGCTCCTGACACAGGCCCTGGCGTTCTGGCGCGGGCCAGCCCTGGCGGACTTCGCGGACGAGCCGTTCGCGGGCGCCGAGATCGCCCGGTTGGAGGAGCAGCGCCTGACGGCCTTGGAGGAACAGGCCGAGGCGCGGCTGGAGCTGGGGGAACACGGGCTCCTGGTGGGTGAACTCGCCGATCTGGTGGAACGCCATCCGTTCAGGGAGCGTTTTCGCGCCGCGCAGATGCTCGCCCTCTACCGGTCGGGGCGCCAGGGCGAGGCGCTGGACTGCCACCGGTCGTTCCGGGACCTCCTGGCCGACGAACTGGGGGTCGATCCCGGACCCGACCTGGTGGCCCTGCACCAGGCGATCCTGGGACAGGACCCCGGTCTGTCGTTGGGCGCCCCGGCCCGGGAACCCGTACGGCCCCCGTTCACCATCCCAGCACCTCTCACGGAGCTGATCGGCAGGGACGAGGACGCTTCGAGGACGGAGGGGCTCCTCGGCGAGGCGCGTCTGGTGACGCTCACCGGCCCCGGTGGCGTCGGCAAGACGAGGCTCGCGTGCGAGGTGGCCACACGCATGGCCGGTGGATTCGGTGGCGGGGTGTGGATGGTCGAACTGGCGTCCTTGGAGAGGTCCCACCAACGGACCCGGCGGGCCTCCACGCTTCGGGTCGCGGAGGCCGTGGCGGAGGCGCTCGGGGTCCGTGACGCCCCCGCCGGACCGGCGCCCGTACCGAGGCCGGGCGGTACGCCCCTGGTCGAGCGCGTCTGCGAAGCTCTGTCCGGCAAGGAGGTACTCCTGGTCCTGGACAACTGCGAACACGTGGTCGGCGCGGCCGCCACGCTGAGTGAGACCCTGCTGAGAGCGGTGCCCGGCCTGCGAATCCTGGCGACCAGCCAAGAGCCCCTGGGGATCTCCGGAGAGCGGTTGCGGGAGGTCCCGCCCCTGGAGTCGCCTCCGGTCTCGGCCGAGCCGTCCGTCTCGTGCCGGGCCAGCGCCGTCCGGCTGTTCGTGGCCAGGGCGGCCGCCACGGCTCCCGGGTTCGCCCTCGACGACGACAACACCGCGGCCGTTGCCGCGATCTGCCGCAGGCTGGACGGCCTCCCCCTCGCCCTGGAACTCGCGGCGACACGGGTGCGCGCCCTGGGCGCGCACGAGCTGTCGGCCCGCCTCGACGACCGGTTCGGTCTGCTCTCCTCCGGCCGACGGGACACACCCGAAAGGCAGAGGACCCTCCTGGCGACGATCGACTGGAGCTGGGAGCTGCTCACCGGGAACGAGCAGGCCGTGCTTCGGCGGCTTGCGGTCCACCCTGACGGCTGCACACTGGCCGCCGCCGAGGAGGTGTGCGCCGGTGACGGGGTGGAACGCGCGGACGTGGTCGACCTGGTGGCCCGTCTGGTGGACCGTTCACTCGTCGTGGTGGTCCCCGGGGACACCCCCCGCTACCGGCTGTTGGAGTCCGTTTCGGTCTACTGCGTCGCCCGGCTCCGGGAGGCCGGAGAGGCCGTCACCACGCAGGGCAGGTTCGACCTCTACTACGTCGAACTGGCGGAACGGGCCGACTCGTGTCTGCGGGGACACGCGCAACGCCAGTGGCTGCGCCGGATGGACGCCGAGGCCGCGAACCTGCGCGCGGTCCTGGAGAGCTCCCTACGGCGCGACGAGGCGCAGCTGGCGCTCCGCCTGGTGTGCGCCATGTCCTGGTACTGGGTGCTGCGCGGACGACTCGGCGAGGGCCGCCGCGCGCTGGCCCGCGCCCGGGCGTTGGAGGGGGCGGCGCCCGACGGCCTGCGGGACCTGGCCGCCTCGTGGTGGGCGGCCGTTGCGGCGCTCTCGGGGGACGACGTCGACACTGTCGAGACGGTGTCACCGAGGCGCGAGGTGTCTCGTGGACCCCGCCTGGACGACCGGTATCTGCGGAGGCGGACCAGGGCCGAACTGCTTCTGGGCTCGGCCATGCCGGATGCGCCCGAGGGAGAGGGCCTGGTCAACCGGTCGTTGGAGACCTCCCGCCGAGTCGGAGACCGGTGGGGGCTCGCCGCGGCGCTGAGTGTTCGCGCCTGGGACGCGCTGCTGCGCAGTGACTTCGCGGCCGTCCGGAGCGAGGCTGAGCACAGCATGGACGTGTTCCGTGAGCTCGGGGACCGTTGGGGCGTGCTCCAGGCCGCCGACGCCCTCGCGATCCTGGCCCAGATCACGGGCGACTACGAGCGCGCGGAGCATGTGCACCGGGAGGGGTTGCGGATCGCCGAGGATCTGGAGCTGCGCACGGAGGTCTCGTACAAACTGTCCGGGCTCGGGCGAGTGGCACTGCTGAACGGCGATTCGAACAGGCCGACGCGTTCCACCACAGGGCCATGCGCCTGGCCGCCGACCAGGCGAACAAGCCCCTGAAGCAGTTCGCCGAGCTGGGTTTGGGGATCGGAGCCCGTCGACAGGGGCGGTTGGAGGCGGCCGAGGCCCACCTGGCCCACTGGCTCGACTGGAACCGTCGGGGAGGTTGGGACGCCGGGGTCGCGTTGGTTCTCTCCGAACTCGGTTTCGCGGCGGAGCTGCGCGGTGACGCCCAGCGGGCTCGGGACCTGCACACGCAGGGGTACGACGCGGCCTGTGCCACGCAGGACCCGCGCGCGATCGCACTGGCGCTCGAAGGGCTCGCAGGGGCGTACGCGCTCGCCGAGAGCGACGATGACGCCGCCCGGCTGCTCGGGGCGGCGGTCGCGGCACGAGCGTCGGTGGGTGTCCCGCTGCCGCCCGGGGAGCGGGGGGACGTCGACCGGATCACCACCAAGGTGCGCGCCGCCCTGGGAGAGGAACGGTTCCGCGCCGAGATGGCGCGGACCGTGGGATCGAGCGTCATTCCCTCTCGGTAGAACGCTGTCGCCCACCTGTGGAGGGTCGGGGTCCTTCCAGGTACCGGACCCGCGGGGGTCCCGTCAGGACGGGTGCTCAGGGGAGTGCGATGCGGGTGCGCTGGAGGGGCGCACGTGTCCAGGCAGGAGCACCGGGCACGCTCGCGACCCCGTGACGGCGCCGCGAAGGCCTGAGGGGCGGGGTTCCGCCGTCCCCTCGCGGGGTACGACGGTGACCGGTCCGGCGACGGGGGGCGGCTGTGGGCAGATCGGTTCTGGTGACCGGCGGCACGAGGGGGATCGGGCTCGGCATCGCCAGGGCGTTCGCCGAGGCCGGGGACCAGGTGTTGGTCGTCGGGCGCGACGAGGACAGGGCGCGGGAGGCAGCTCGCGATGTCGCGGGGATGGAGTGGGCCGTCGGTGACGTGGCCGACCCCGTGGACTGCGCGCGCGTGGTCGAACGGGCCGTGCGGAACACCGGCGGGCTCGACGTGGTCTGCGCCAACGCCGGAGTGTTCCCCTCGTCCCCGCTGGTGACGATGGACCCGGAGGAACTCGGCCGGGTCATCGACACCAACCTCAAGGGCACCGTGCTCACGGTACGGGCGGCGGTGGAGGCCCTGACCCTCTCGGGGAGGGGGAGGGTGGTGATCACCTCCTCCATCACCGGACCGTTGACCGGGTACGCGGGCTGGTCGCATTATGGCGCGACCAAGGCGGCCCAGTTGGGATTCATGCGCAGCGCCGCCCTGGAACTCGCGCCACGGGGGATCACCGTCAACGCCGTGCTGCCCGGCAACGTGCGCACCGAGGGGTTGGAGGAGATGGGACCGGACTACCTCGAACGCATGCGCGCGGCGATCCCTCTCGGGCGGATCGGGGAGGTCGGCGACATCGCCGCCGCCTGCATGTTCCTGGCAGGCCCGGGGGCGTCGTTCGTCACCGGCCAGGCCATCGTCGTCGACGGGGGCCAGGTGTTGCCCGAGGACGGCGGCGCCTTCGCCGACCCCGTCTGAGGCCGTGCCCGCGGTCAGCGGATCTCGCACTGCTCGCGCGCGGTCCTGGAGGAGGGGTCGATGCGGTCGGTGTCGACGCGGGCCACCATCAGTCCCGAACTCATGGACCCGACGGGACGGGTCTCCTGGGACGATGCGGGCCACCCGGCGTGGATACGGGGACGGGGGCCGCCCGGGTGTGAGACTGGACCGGCGACGGTGGTCGAGCCGTCGGAGAGGAGCCCGCGTGAAGATCACCCTCACCCAGTTCGTCTCGCTCGACGGCGTCAGCCAGGGGCCCGGGTCGGCCGACGAGGACACCTCCGACGGTTTCGGTCGCGGCGGTTGGTTCGTTCCCTTCATGGACGCGGCGTTCGTGCGGACCGCCTCGGAGTGGCTGGACCACGCGGACGGTCTGCTGTTCGGTCGACGCACCTACGAGGCCTTCGCGCGCGACTGGCCCCGGATCACCGAGCCCGACCCGTTCACCGTACGGATGAACTCGCTCCCCAAGTACGTCGTGAGCTCCACCCTCGCCGAGGGGACGTGGGCTCCCACCACCGTGTTGCGTGACGTGGAGGGCGTGCGGAGGCTGCGGGAGCCCGTCGCAGAGCACGGGGCTGCGCCTGGTCGGGCGCGATGACACCCCGGCTGGTGTGCTCCTGTTGGAGTACGCGACCACCGGTGCGGCCCCACTGGCCGACTACGAGGGTGTCGACGCCCTGACCTGAACCTCCTTCCAGGAGCGACGTGTGCTGTTCGTGGCACGCGAACGCTCCGCGGCGGCCCGGAGTACACCTGTGTGCTGCCCACGCACACAGGCGGCTCCGGGCCTCCGCGGCTTCCCGGTGCGGAGCCCCGCCGGGTTCCGCTCCGGGCACGTCCGGGTTCCGGGACGTTCGCTCTCTCGGCTGGCGCGGTACCGGACCTTCCGCCTTCGGCCACTGCGCCCGGTGGCCGGGTGGGAGGGTACGGGTTCACCGACCGCCGGTGGCACCCCACCATGGTGCTCCGTGCCGCGATGACCGCTGCGCCGCACCGATACGCGTCCGCGCCCGAGGATCACGTGTCGGTGTGAGGGGACGTCCACGGGCAACCGGTTCCCAGGCTGTCGCACCCGGGGTCGGTCGTCGTGTGGCGGGGGGATGGGGGTCCCCTCGCCCGGTCCGCGGTGTCGTCGGCCGACCGTTCGCCGACAGGGACAGCCGTGTGGTGTGTACGGGAGCCAGGAGTGCGTTCCTCGTCGACCCGGTGGATGCCCGTGGGGTCGGTGAGAGCGACGTGGTCGATTCGCCGGGTCGGTGGGACCGCGGGGAGCTCCACGGGAGGTAGGGGGTCGGCGGTGGAGTCGTGCCGATACGTGCCGGGGGCTGGATCGAGGCGGGGACCGGGGCCCGCTGTCGCCGTCGTGGCACGGGTGTCCTCGGCTGAGGGGTTCGCGTCCCGCGCAGGAGCGTGGTCGACCACCAGCACCGGCGGGGCGTCGGCGACGTCGAAACGGCGCCACGCGGTGGTTCCGGACTCGTCGCGCTCGCCCATCCTGAGGTGGAGGTGGTCCTCCCCCGCGTCGAGGGCCCGCTGGTAGGCCTCGGTCACGTCGAACTCGACACCGCCCTCGACCGGGCAGGACGGGTGACCGCCGCGCACGTTCCGGGTGTCCAGCAGTTCGTGGGCCGTGGGCTGGTCGTTCCAGGTGGCGTTCTCGTCGAAGGGTCCGACCCGGCGCAGTTCCACGAGGGAGTCGTTCGCGCAGTCGTAGGACCAGGCCACCTCCACACGGAGAACGGCGGATTCCACCGCGGTACCGGAATCGTGTGCCACCGGGAATCGGAAGAGGGCCCTTCGGGTGTAGACGCGGTCCTCCCACGCGAGGCGCCCCGTGCCCACACTTCCGGTTTCGGACACGCGGGAGGGCAGGTCCGGAAAGGCGCGATCCACGAACGCCGACCGGGAACTCGCGACCTCGGCGGACATCGGGTTTGCGCGAGACGATCCGAAAGCGCTTTCCCCGGAAACGGCGTCGGCGGAATCCGGGGGATTCCGTGTACCGCGCTCGGGAGGCACGGTTCCGGAGACGGGGTCGACGGACTCCGAGAAGGTCGCGGGAGCCCGCCCGTGGGCGGTGACGCCTTCGTCAGCTGCGGCGGGTGCGGCCACCCCCACGGCCACCCCCAGTACCAGAACCAGGGCATGGCTCGCACAGGCCGCCGTCGCGCGGGTCAGGGTACGACGCATGACGGTGTGTGCCTACACCTTCCAACTGTGACCGAAAAACGATTCCGGCGAGACGTGGAGCCGCGCCTTCAACTACGAGGAATTTACCAAATTCACACCGCAATCGACAAACAACGGGGGTATTCACCCGGACCAAAACCACCATTACCCCACAAGGCAAACAGAGCCCTCACGGAGCCCCCCGCACACACGGAATCACCCCGGAATTTCCGCCGGGCAATATCCGGAAACCATAAAACGTCATTTCACAACAAACCGAAACAAGTCAGCCGCGCGGCGGCCTCCGCCGGGCACCCGGCCGCGCCCCGTCATCCCGTCGCCCCGTCCTCCCGGTCCGACCGGAACCCGGTACCTTGCCGGGTGTGCACGACCAAACCGGCGCCGAGGGACTCACGGTCGCGCTGATGTCCGAGCGCTCCGGGCTCTCCCCCCACACACTGCGGTACTACGAGCGATCGGCCTGCTGCGGCCGGTGCGACGGTCCGCGGCGAGCCACCGCAGGGACGGAGAACCCGAGACAGCCCGGCTCGTCCCGGGTCCGCCTGGCCAGGTCGCCCAGCGCGGCGCGGGCCTCCGGAACCCGCGCGGGATCGGTGCAGCGGATACGGGCCGTGACCTCGTACGGGCACGGTGGTGTCGTGGTTCACGACGTGAACACCAGGACTTCGAGCGCGTTCGAAGTCAACCCCTGCCTCGCGGTCGGGCGCGTCACGCGTGTTGGAGACGGGTACCGCGTGGAAACGAACCCGGTGGGCCTGCCTGGAGGCCGGCGCCGGGGCGGCGCGCCCGTCCCGGACCCGACGGAAAGGGCTCCGCACCGCGATGCGTCTCGCGGTGCGGAGCCCGGTGTCACACGGGCCGACAGGACGGTTCGGCCCGGGCGACTGGTCCGCCCTCGGACCGGTCAGAGGGTGGGTGCGACACCCACGGCGACAGCGAGGTCCTCCCAGGACATACCGGAACCCTTGAAAACGTTGGGCCGGTCGGTACGCCGGGCCACCTCACCCCGGACGAGCGGGGCGAGGCCGACGAGGTCGGCCTCGGTGAGGGTGCCCTCCTCGATGGCGAGCACCACGTCGCCGCACTCGCGCAGGGCGGCGCCGCTCTCCTCGACCACCACGAACGACCGCCCCATCAGGGCGGCGTCCAGTTCGCGGCGGTCGGCCTCGTGCGAACCCATGGCGACCACGCATGCCCCGTCCCTGACCAGGGAACCGTCGAACAGCGGGTCCTTGGCCGAGGTCGCGCACACGACGATGTCGGCCTGGGGCACGTCGGACCCGGCCCCCGCCTCGGCGACGATGCCGCGCTCAGCGAGCTCCCGGAGGGCGGCGTCCACACGGTGCGCGGTACGGCCGACCATCCGAACGCTCGTGAGCGTACGGACCTGCGCCACCGCGACGACGTGTTCGACCGCCTGGGGGCCGCTGCCGAACACCACGAGCCGGGAGGCGTCGGCCGCGGCCAGCCGGTCCACCGCCACGGCGGAGGTGGCCGGGGTGCGCAGCGAGGTGAGCGCGACACCGTCGACGAGCAGCCTGGGCGTGAGGGTCCTGGCGTCCATCAGCATGTACACGGCCTGGATGCGGGGCAGGTCACGAGCGGGGTTGTCCGGAGACACCGACGCGACCTTGACGCCGACCCAGTCGCCGAGGGTCGAGGGCATGAGCAACAGGTGCCCGTCCCCCGCCCCGGCGTGGACCCGGGCGGGGTCCTCGGAGGGGTCGAAGCCGTCCAGCAGGGCGCGCTCGATCAGCTCGAACGCCCGGCGGGGGCCGATCCGCTCCCGTAGTTCCCCGGCGCTCACGAGGGGCAGGCCGGTCTGGGTCGGGGTCATGCGGACACCTCGGGCTGTTCGTCACGGGAGGCCCCTTCACGGGCCTCGATGAGGGCGGTCTCCTTGCGCACCACGCTGCCGGAGACCGCGACGGCGGTGAAGGAGATGACGGCGAGGACCACCAGGTAGGTGGCGATCGGCCACCAGGCGCCGTCGAAGCGGGCGAGCAGCCAGGTCGCCAGCAGCGGGGCGGTTCCACCCGCGAGCGCGGCGCCGATCTGGTAGCCGAGCGTCACACCGGTGTAGCGCACGCGGGTCGTGAAGATCTCGGAGGTCAGGGTGCCGAGGGTGGCGGTGACCGGCGGCCAGGCCACACCGAGGGCGATCACGACGGCCGCGTACACCGCCCAGTTCATGTGGAGGTCGAGCAGCATGAAGAAGGGCGCCGCGAACAGGGCGATGAGCAGGGTCCCGCCGAGGTAGACCTTCTGGCGGCCGAAACGGTCCGAGAGCGCGCCCATGAGCAGGATGGCGAACGTGCTGACCAGCGCGCCCGCGCTGACGGCGTTGAGGACCACGGACTGCTGGATGTCGAGCGTGCCGGTCGCATAGCTGACCACGAAGGTCGCGAAAATGTAGAACGGCGCGGTCTCGACGACCTTGGCGCCGACCGCCACGAGCACGGACCGCCAGTGGTCGCGCAGGGTGTCCTGGATGGGGAGCTTGGCGACGTTGCCGCTCTCCTTGGCCTCGCGGAACGCGGGCGTCTCGGCCAGGCCCTTGCGAATCCACAGGCCGACGAAGACGAGGACGATGCTGGCGATGAAGGGGATACGCCAGCCCCAGGCCTCGAAGGCACCGTCCGGGAGCAGGCTGACCAGCCCGAAGGCGACCGTGGACATGAGCATGCCGATGGTGATGCCGGTCTGGGGCACGGAGCCGAAGAAGCCGCGGCGGTTCTCAGGGGCGTACTCGTAGGCCAGCAGCAGGGCGCCGCCCCACTCTCCGCCGATCGCGAGGCCCTGGATGATCCGGCAGAGGATCAGCAGGACCGGCGCCAGGAGACCGACCTGGTCGTAGGTGGGCAGGAGACCGATCGCCACCGTCGCGCCGCCCATGAGCGACAGGGTGATGACAAGGGTCTTCTTCCGCCCGATCCGGTCGCCGATGTGGGAGAAGACGATCCCACCGAACGGCCGGATGAAGAAGGTGAGCGACAGGGTCAGGTACGACAGCATCAACGAGATCACGGGATCGTCGTTGGGGAAGAACTGCTTGTCGAAGATGAGCGCCGCGGCGGTGGCGTACAGGAAGAAATCGAACCACTCGATCGCGCTGCCGCTCAGGCTGCCAAAGAGTACACGGCGGTTGGTGGCCGGTTTACCGACCACCGAGTGCTGCGAGGCCACTCACAACTCCTCGGATCAGGGCCCGACGAAGCGGGGCCTCAAGATGGGAACCTGTGCAACGTACAATTGCACCCTCCCCGAATCAAGACCCGTGACCGAATCGAAGCAGCTCAGCTACCTGATGCGTGCGTCTCCCCTCCGGCCTCAGACCTCCGCCCGACCGGCCCAGACCCCCCGCACGTGCCCGAGATGGTGTCGCATGAGCGCCTCGGAACCGGCCACGTCACCCGCTTCGAGGCGATCCAGCAGCGCGTGGTGCTCCTGCGCGGTGTCGACCAGGCGCCCCTGCTCATAGAGGCCGCGCAGCGCCGACAGCCGTGACATCCCACGGAGCCGACGCACCTCCTCGACCAGCCTCCGGTTACCCGCGATCGACAGCAGCTGGAGGTGGAAGGCCATGTCGTTGGCGATGAACTCGCGCAACCGCCCGGTCTCGGCGGTCTCGGTCAGCCGGTCGGCGAGCGGACGCAGCGCCGCGATCTGCTCGGGCGTGGCGGTCGCGGCGACCCGGCCGACCGTGGGGACCTCGATGAGCGCACGGAGCTCGATGAGCTCGTCCAGGGCGACGTCGCTGAACTCCACCACGCGGTAGCCCCGGTGCCGGAGGGTCTCCACGAGCCCCTCCTGGGTCAGTTCCATCATGGCCTCGCGCACCGGGGTCGCGGAGACGCCGAGGCGTTCGGCGAGAGCGGGGGCCGAGTAGACGAGGCCCGGTTCGAGTTCCCCGGCGATCATGGCCTCACGCAGCACCTCCGTCACCCGGGCGCGCAGGCTGGCACTCTCCGTGAGCGAACCGAGGACCGACCGAGACCGGTCCCGTGAGGCGTCGATGCTCATGTGCTGGGTTCCTCCCCGGGGTGTGTCGCTCCCAGGATGCCACGCGCCCGGGCTCCGAACACGCGAAAGTTCGCCCCGGGAAGGGTTCGAAGGAGTGGGAAGTACGACACGGACGGTCACCGCACGGCCGTGCGGGCTCCGCGCGCCGGGCGGCGCGCTCCCGGGATTCCGAGGCCCGTGGGAAGCCAAGCGGCTCCGGGCACGCGAACCCGTGGACGCGTGGACGGGACCGTACTCATGGGCCGCCCCCGCTCTCCGGGGTCCTCCTGGGACGGCGGCCCCGCCACCGGTGCCATCTTCACTGGCCCAACGTCCCCACCCTGACTTTCGACAGGGGACGCGGCCCCATCCGGCGGGCTAGGTTCCCACCATGCGTTCCTCTCCCACCCACCACCGACCGTGCCGTGTGTCAGCAGGCGATCTGGCCTTGGCCGCCACGCTCCTACTGCTGGTCCTGGCCCCGCGGTGGCCGTTCCTGCTGATGGCCGTCCCGGTGCCCGCCATGCTCACCGGACGACTGTCCCGGGACCCGCGCGCGGCGGGATGCGCCCACGCCGTGGCGGGCCTGGTCGGAGTGGGGGCGCTGGTGGTCGGCGGCCACCCCGTGGGCCTGTGGGTGACCGGAGGCGTGCTCGCCGTGTTCGCGGTGGTGCTGCCGTGGTTGCTCGGCCTGTACCTGCGCAGCACCTCCGCCCTGGAACGGGCGGGCTGGGAGCGGGCCCGAACCCTGGAGCGGGAGTTGCGGTTGAGGACCGAGCGCACACGCATGCGGGAGCGCTCGCGTATCGCCCGGGACCTGCACGACGCCATGGGCCACCAGTTGAGCCTGCTGGCGCTGGGTGCCGGTGCGATGGAGACGGCACCCGACCTGCCCGAGGAGCGCCGGGCCCAGGCCGGGCAGCTCCGGGAGGCGGCCGGCCGCGCGGCCGAACAGCTGATGGTCGCGGTGGGCGTCCTGCGCACCGACGCCGATCCCGCTCCGCTCGCCCCGACCGGGGACGGTCTCACCCGGCTGGTCGACGACGCGCGCGAGGCGGGTCTGCGCGTGACCCTCGAAGAACGCGGCCCGCTGGTCGACCTTCCCCTGATGGTCGACCGGGCCCTGTACCGGGTGGTCCAGGAGGCCCTGACCAACGTCGCCAAACACGCACCGGACACGGAGTCGCGGGTGGAACTGCACGGTGGCTCGGGCTCGGTCGGGGTGCGGGTGTGCAACCCCCTGCCCCGGGAATGGGGCGACCGGCGCCCCGCCCCCGGGGCCGGTAGCGGCCTGGTCGGGCTTCGGGAACGGGTCCACCTGGCCGGGGGCGCATTGACCGCCGGACCGGACAACGGGTACTGGGTGGTGGTGGCCCAGCTCCCGACGCGGGAGCCGGGCCCGGCTCAGGACGCCCAAGCGACCGGCGGCGCTGAAGGGGACCGGGCCGTTCAGGGCGCCTCCGCCACGGTCGGCCACCCGGCGGGAACGTCCGCAGGGGTGTTCGGACCCGGTCCCGGCCCTGGGTCCGGCCACAGAACCATCAGCGGGTCCGGATCTGGGAGCGGGGACGGGGGCCCGTACCAGGGGGCTGACGGGCGGCGACGGTCGCGCGAGGGGAGTCGACGCGGTGGTCACGATCCGGGCGGGAACCGGAAACCGCGCGACGCCGACAGCTGCGGGCTCCGCGCCCGGACCGCCGTTGACCGCGGGGCGGACGACGAGGTTCCAGGGGTGGACGAGATCCCGGGGGAGATCGAGGAGCATCCGCAACGACGCGTGCGTCGTCGTACCCTGTGGGCGATCAGCACCATCGTGACCGTTCCGATCCTCGCCGCGATGGTCGGGTACGGGCTGTTGTTGGGGATGTCCACGCACGAGGCGGCCAGTTCCACCCTCGATCCGGGCGTCTACGATGACCTGCGCGTCGGTCAGGACCGAGCCGAGGTGGAAGCCCTCCTCCCCGCTCGCGAGCTGAACCCCGGCGCCGTGACCGCCGCGTCCTGGCCCGAGGAACCCGAGGGGCTGGACTGCCGCCACTACCGGTCCAGCGCGGACGTGCTCTCCGGTGAGTTCGACAGCTACCGGCTCTGTTTCGACTCGCTGAGACTGGTCTCGGCGGAGGTACTGCCGTGAGGACGGGGGAAGGGGTGTGAGCGTGGTCAGGGTGCTCTTGGTTGACGACGACGCGATGGTCCGCGCGGGCGTGCGGGCAGTGCTCGGCAACGATCCGGAGATCGAGGTGGTGGCCGAGGCCTCCGGTGGACGCCAGGGGGTGGAGATGGCCTGGTCGCACCGGCCGGACGTGGCCCTGGTCGACATCCGTATGCCGGGCATGAACGGGCTGGAGGCGGCTGTCGAGATCCGCAGGGCCGTACCGGGCGTCGGCGTGGTCATCCTGACCACCTTCGGCGAGGAGGAGTACGTGGTGCGGGCCCTCGACAGCGGTGTGGACGGGTTCCTGCTCAAAACCGGAGACCCGAGGGAACTGCTGCTGGGGGTGCGCGCGGTCGCGGAGGGCGGAGCCTTCCTCTCCCCCAAGGTGGCCCGCCGGGTCCTCGACGGCATGGCCCACGAACGCTCCACCGCCCGCTTGCGCGCCCGGGAGCGCCTCGCCGGGCTGACCGCCCGGGAGCACGAGGTACTGCACCTGCTGGCCATCGGGCTGTCCAACGGAGACATCGGGCGTCGGCTCTTCATGGTGGAGGGAACGGTGAAGGGGCACGTGAGTACCATTCTGCGTCGGCTGGGGGTCCGTAACCGGGTGGAGGCGGCGGCGATCGCGCACGAGGCCGGTCTGACGGACCCGGGCCGGTGCCCCCCGAGAGGGGACCGGTCCGGCGCCGGAACCGTCTCCGGCCCCCGTTTCCAGTCGGGGGTCCAGCGGCATCGGCCGTGACACGGCCGTCGTCGGCCCTGTCACGGGCACCGGGACCGCACTGCCACCAGCCGTCCAACCGCGACGCCCCCGGTCGCGCCGACGGAACCGGGGGCGTCGCCGATCGGGGTATTGACGGCGCAGTGGCTCCCGGCACGGCGTGGACCCCAGCGGCGTCGCTCCCAGGGCCGACACCAGCGGCGCGCCGTCGCCCCGGCTGGGCTCCGGCCCCGGATCGAGCTCCGAACGGGGTCTCGACGGCCCCCACCCGAATCGCGGACGATCCCGCGCGAGCCGCCGGACGAGGGTGGCTCGGATGAGCGTTCACGCCCGGGTGAGACCTTCGGCCGGCGCGATACGGGTGGCACGAACGGCGGGTGCGAGGGTGGCGAGTACACCGATCGCCAATGCGGCGACCGGGAGCAGTCCCAGCTGCGCCCAGGGAACCGACACCACCAGGGGCGCGGTGCGCCCCACGATCGCGCCCACCCCGAGCACGCCGTACGGCAGGCCGACCAGCACTCCCAGGACCACTCCGAGCAGGGAGATGACCACGGCTTCGACGGCGAGGGTTCCACGAAGACCGCCCCGGCTCAGGCCCAAAGCTCTCAGGAGGGCCGTCTCCCTGGTTCTCTCCAGGACCGACAGGCTCAGCGTGTTGGCCACCCCGAGGCTGGAGATGACCACGGTGACGAGCAGCATCACCAGGGCCAGCGCGACCAAGAGGTCAAGGATTTCGGTGAGGTCCCTCCTCTCGCTGAGTGCTCCGCTGACCGCGACACCTGGATCAGCCCCGGCCGCCAGGTCCATCTGGTCGGCGAGGTGCTCCCGGTCCGCTCCAGGGGCCGCCACCCCCCACACCACGCCCTGATCCCAGCCCCGGGTGACACCGTCAAGAACGTCCTCGAGGACCACCGGCGCGGCCGTTCCGGAGGCGGTGGCCAGGGCGGACGGGTACAGGGTGAACGTACGGGCGGTGCCGTCCAGGACCAGTTCGGTGCTCTGCCCGGGTACGGCGCCCAGCGCCTTCAACTGATCGCCGGAGACCAGCATGACGGGCTCCGTCCCCCCGGTGGCTCCCCGGTCGGAACCTCCGCCGACGCCCGTGCCGGTTCCGGTGCCGAGGAGCTCGTCGGCACCGACGACCTCGGCGAGTCGCGGCGAGACGCCGATCAGGGTCACCCCGTCCCACCCCTGGACCGTCACCGGAGCCGTCCGGGGTGCCTCCACGAACTCCAGCCCCTCGATCGCCCGTATCCGCTCCACTGTGTCGGTGTCGACGGAGCCCGTGTCCGCGCGGGCGCTCACCTCCACCGGGTAGCGGGAGTCCAGGTCACCGTCGATGGTGGCCCTGCCGGTAGCGGCCGCGGTGGTGAGGGCGCTGATCAGGCCGAGCCCCAGGACGAGGGCGAGTGTGGCGGTGGCGGCTCTGCCGGTGTCCCGGCGGAGGTTGGCTCCGGCCAGGTCCGCGACCCCGCCCATCCGGCGCAGCGGACCATGTGCCCAGCGCAGGAGTCGGGCGATCAGGTGGCGCAGCGCCAGGAGCAGACCGATCGCCCCGGCGAAGCCTCCAGCGATCGCGAGTGGCAGCGACCCCGTCCAGGTGCCGAGGGCCATGGTCGCCAGCCCCGTGAGCGCGAGTAGCGCCCCGAGCACGTGTCTGCGGCGCAGGTGTACTCCGTCGTCCAACGGCGCCGACCTCAGCGCCTCGACCGGAGCGGTGGTGGAGGCCGAGCGCGCCGGGAACCAGGCGGCGGCCACGGTGGTGCCGACCCCCGCCGCGACGCAGCCGAGCAACGGGAGCGGGGCCAGACGCAGACCGTCTCCGGCCATCCCGGCCAGGGAGGCCCCCGCGTATCCGGCGGCGATGCCCGCTCCGGCCCCGATCAGGGAGCCGGTCAGCCCGATGAGGAGGGCCTCCGTGACGACCAGCTCGCGCAACTGACGGCGATCGGCGCCGACCAGGCGCAGCAGCGCGGTGTCGCGACGGCGTTGGGAGAGCAGGATCGTGAAGGTGTTGGAGATGACCATCGCCGCCGCGAGCAGGGCCATGAGCGCGCACACGAGCAGGAGGAGGCCGAGCTGCTGGGAACCGCCCGCGAACCGGTCGGCGGCCATCCGGGACTGTTCCTCGGCGGTCATCACGTGCAGGTCACCCGGCAGGGCGCCGGTGAGGCCGTCTACCGCGTCCTGGGGGGCGACCCCGTCGACCGTGCTGGCCAGCACGGTGAGGGGGGTGTCTCCGGCGAAGTACGCCGCGGGGGCGTGGAAGGTGTGCCGCACGCCGGTCAGAGGTCGAAACCCCGGGTCGGTGCTGCCCACCACCGTGACCTCGTGCGTGCTGTCCGCCGCGCCCGCCCCCTGCGGGGCGTCCACCGCCGGGGCGACGTCAGCGCCCTCCGGCGCGGCGTCCCCGACCGCACCGCCCGCCGCCGCACCCTCCCGCGCGCTGTCCCCCGCGCCGTCCTCATGGACCCGTTCCCCGGCCCTACCCTCGCGCGCGGGGTCGTGACCCCCGACGAGCCGGACCGTGTCCCCCACCGCGAGCCCCAGCGACTCCAGCGTGGCGGTGTCGGCCACCACCTCGTCGGGGCCGGTCGGCCAGTCGCCCTCGACCAGGTCGAACCAGCGCAGCCCGGGGTCGTCCGCGAGCCCGTAGACGTTGGCGGTTCCCCGCAGGGCGTCGGTGACCACCTCGACGGTGCGCGCGTGGACCGGCGCGACCGCCGTGACGTCGGGGTGTGCGGCGACCCGGTCGGCCCAGTCCGGCCCGGGGTCGGCGCCCTGCGGGTCGAGGTCCACGACCACGTCGGCGACGGTCAGCGGCGCGGCGGCCACCGCGCGCAGGCCCGCGCTGGAGGTCGAGGAGAACACCGCCGTGGCCGCGAGGAAGAGCGTGCCGAGCACGACCGCCAGCAGGACGGCGAACAGCCGGGCGGGGTGGGCGCGGAGCTGGGCCCACGCGAGGTTCAGCATCGGGTCTCCGTTCGGGCCATCGCGGTGAGGATCTCGTTGGTGGTGGGCCGTTCGAGGGAGTCACGCAGGAGCCCGTCGGACATCGTCAGCACCCGGTCGGCGTAGGTGGCGGCGACGGGGTCGTGCGTGACCATGACGATGGTCCGGCCGAGTTCGGTGCTGGCCGAACGCAGGTGTTCGAGCAGTTCCCGGCCGCTGGTGACGTCCAGGGCCCCGGTGGGTTCGTCGGCGAAGAGCACGGCGGGGCGGGTGAGCAGGGCGCGGGCGACGGCGACCCTCTGTTGCTGTCCTCCGGAGAGTTCCGGGGGTCTGTGGGCGAGCCGGTCACCGATCCGCAGCGACGCCACGACCTCGTCCAGGTGCGCCCGGTCGGGGCGTTGGCCGGAGAGCCGCAGCGGAAGCAGGATGTTCTGTTCGGCGGTGAGCGCGGGCAACAGGTTGAAGGACTGGAAGACGAAGCCGACACGTTCGCGCCGTAGCCGGGCGAGTTCCCGGTCAGTGAGCCGAGAGAGGTCTCTTCCCTCGACCAGCACCCGCCCCGAGGTGGGGGTGTCCAGGCCCGCCAGGAGGTTCATGAGCGTGGACTTTCCGGAGCCGGAAGGGCCCATGATCGCGGTGAACTCCCCGGTGTGGAAGGCGAGGCTCACGCCCGCCACGGCGGTGACCGCGGTTTCTCCCTCTCCGTAGCTCCGGACGAGCTCGCTCGCCTGGAGTACCGTGTCGCGCTGTCGCGACGGTGTGGTCGTCATCGGGTCCCTTCCCTCACGTGTCCCGCTATCTGGAACCACGCTAGGAATCGGGGCACCGGGGCCGACACTGACGACCGGCGGGGTGGCCCCCTGTCGATCGACAGGGGTGGAACTCGGATGGATGCGCTATGGCGGCGCCCGCGGACCCCGCCCTCCTGTCCCGCTCGCCCGGTGCGGCGGCGACACCCCCCGAACGGACTTCGTCCAAAGCATTGACGAAGTGTCGAAGCGCTGGCAGTGTACGCGGCATCTGCCAGGGGACGACCGAACGGAGACCCACCGTGCACGACGACCGGCGGCTGACCGAGGCACGACTGGACCGCGTTCTGAGGGAACGCGTGTGGCCCGCGGTGTACACGACCTCGATCCCCCTGGAGGTGGGCCGCTGGGACGCGCCCGGGGAACCGGTCCCGGCGGAGGAGGGAATCGGCGCGCCCCACGCGCCCGCCCGGGTGGGTGACGCCTGGGGCCCGGCCTGGGGCACCACCTGGTTCCGGTTGCGCGGCCGGGTGCCCGCCGAGTGGGCCGGTCGCACGGTGGAGGCCGTGGTCAACCTGGGTTTCGACGACGCGATGCCCGGCTTCCAGTGTGAGGGTCTGGTCCACCTCGCCGACGGCACCGTGGTGAAGGGGCTCAACCCCCGCAACGCCTGGATTCCGGTCGGCTCGCCCGTGGACGGCGGCGAGACCGTCGAATTCCACGTGGAGGCCGCCGCCAACCCGGTGATCCTGGGCGATCCACCGTTCCGGCCCACGGACCTCGGCTCGGGGCTCGGCCCCGAGGACCGGCCGCTGTACCGGCTGGCCCGCGCCGACCTGGCCGTCTTCGAAGGCCAGGTGTGGGAGCTGGCCCTGGACCTGGAGGTCGCGGGCGGGCTCATGCGCGAGTTGGACACCGGCGACCCCCGCCGCTGGGAGCTGCTGCGCACCCTGGGTCGTGCCCTGGACGCCCTGGACCTCCAGGACGTTCCCGGTACGGCGGAGCGGGCCCGGGAGGCGGTGGCCCCGGCGCTGCGCTCCCCCGCGTCGGCCAGCGCCCACCGGGTGTCGGCCGTGGGACACGCCCACATCGACTCCGCCTGGCTCTGGCCCCTGCGCGAGACCGTCCGCAAGGTGGCGCGGACCAGTGCCAACGTGGTGGCGCTGTTGGACGACCACCCGGAGCTCGTGTTCGCGATGTCCCAGGCCCAGCAGTGGGCCTGGCTCAAGGACCACAGTCCGGAGGTGTTCTCCCGGGTCGTGCGGGCCGCCGAGGCAGGGCGGTTCGTCCCGGTCGGGGGCATGTGGGTGGAGTCCGACACGAACATGCCCGGGTCGGAGGCGCTGGCCCGCCAGTTCGTCCTCGGCAAGCGCTTCTTCCGCGACGAACTGGGAGTGGACACGCGGGAGGTGTGGCTACCGGACTCCTTCGGGTACTCGGCGGCGCTTCCCCAGCTGGTCCGGCTGTCGGGTTCGCGCTGGTTCCTCACCCAGAAGATCTCGTGGAGTCAGACCAACCGCTTCCCTCACCACACCTTCTGGTGGGAGGGATTGGACGGCACCCGCGTCTTCACCCACTTCCCTCCGGTCGACACCTACAACGCCGAGCTCACCGGCGCCGAGCTGGCCCACGCGTCACGCAACTTCCGTGACAAGGGGGGCGCCTCGCGCTCCCTCGTGCCGTTCGGGCACGGCGACGGCGGCGGCGGACCCACCCGCGAGATGCTCGCCCGGGCCGCGCGCCTGCGTGACCTCGAGGGCTCGCCGACTGTGGAGATCGAGCACCCGGAACGCTTCTTCGCCAAGGCGCACGAGGAGTACGCCGACGCCCCGGTGTGGTGGGGCGAGCTGTACCTGGAGTTCCACCGCGGCACCTACACGAGCCAGGCCGCGACCAAGCAGGGCAACCGGCGATCGGAGCACCTGCTGCGCGAGGCCGAGCTGTGGTCGGCCACGGCCGCCGTGCGCACGGACGCCCCCTACCCGTACGAACGGTTGGAGGAGCTGTGGCGGACGGTGCTGCTCCACCAGTTCCACGACATCCTGCCCGGCAGCTCGATCGCCTGGGTGCACCGGGAGGCAGCCGAGACCTACGCCCGGGTGGCACGGGAGCTCGAGGGGATCATCGCGCTGGCGCAGGACCGGCTGGCCGGTGACGGAGCAGGCGGACAGGAGCCCGGATCGTCGGGTGTGGTGTTCAACCCGACGCCGCACGAACTGGACGGCGTCCCCGCCCTGGGCGCCCTGCCCCGGCACCGGATGGGCGACGGGGTCCCCGGGTCCGCCCTCCTCGGCCCGGACCCGCTCACTCCGGGCGGCTTCGTCATGGAGAACGAGCTGTTGAGGGTACGGGTGGACGGGCGGGGGCTGGTCACCTCGGTCCTGGACCTGTCCGCGGGCGCGGGGGGCCGGGAGGTGCTCGCGCCCGGACGCCCCGGCAACCTGCTCCAGGTGCACCAGGACCTGCCCAACCAGTGGGACGCCTGGGACGTGGACGAGTTCTACCGCAACACCACGGTGGACCTCACCGACGTCGAGAGCGTGGAGCCCGAGCCCCCCGGCTCCGCGTCCGTCGCGCTGCGCGTCACCCGTTCCTTCGGCGACTCCACCGTGGTCCAGGTGATCTCCCTGTCCCCTCGTACCCGGCGACTGGACGTGGAGACGGTCGTGGACTGGCGCGAACGGGAGAAGTTCCTCAAGGCCGCCTTCCCGCTGGACGTGCGCGCGCACGAGTCGTCGTCGGAGATCCAGTTCGGCCACGTCAGGCGCCCCACGCACACCAACACGTCGTGGGACACGGCCAGGTTCGAGATCTGTGCCCACCGTTGGGTGCACGTGGCCGAGCCCGGGTACGGGGTGGCGGTGCTCAACGACTCCACCTACGGCCACGACGTGACCCGCGACGTCCGGGACGACGGTGGCACCACGACCACGGTGCGTCTGTCGCTGCTGCGCGCCCCGCGCTTCCCCGATCCCGACACCGACCAGGGCGAGCACCGGTTCCGGTACGCGCTGGCGCCGGGGGCGGAGGTCGGGGACGCCGTGCGCGAGGGCTACCGTCTCAACCTGCCGGTGCGCGAGGTGCCCGGTGACGCCGAGGTGGAACCGCTGGTGGCCGTGGACGACCCCGGCGTGGTGGTGGAGGCGGTCAAGCTCGCCGACGACCGCTCGGGCGACGTGGTGGTGCGGATGTACGAGGCGCGCGGCGGCCGCGCCCGCGCCACGGTGAGCACCGGGTTCCCGGTCACGGGGGTGCGTGCGGTGAACCTGTTGGAGGAGGACGACGAGGAGGCCCCGGAGCTGCTCGTCGAGCCGGTTCCCTCGTCGGAGCCCGGACCCCGTCGGGTGTCCTTCTCACTGCGGCCGTTCCAGATCCTGACCCTGCGCCTGGAGCGCTGACCGACTCCGGGGCCCGGGCCCGCCGTCCCGGGCCCGGGCCCCGGTCACCGCGCCTCTGCCCTTCCCGTCCCGGCCCGGGAGAGCGTGGTCGCCAGGTGTGCTGGTCGAGACGGGATCTACCCCTTCACGGCGCCACCCAGGGCGAAACGGCCGCCCAGGGCCCGTGAGACCGCCATGTACAGCACGACGACCGGCACGGTGTAGATCAGTGAGTACGCGGCCAGCTCGCCGTAGCGCACCGAACCGTACTGGCCGAAGAACGTGAACACGCGTACCGCCGCGGGCATCTTGTCCGGACTCGTCAGCAGGATGAACGGGACGAAGAAGTTGCCCCAGGTGGTGACGAGGGTGAAGATCGCGACCACCGCCAGCCCGGGCGCGAGCAGAGGTGCCACGAGGTGGCGGATCGACTGCCAGGCCGAGGCCCCGTCCACCCAGGCCGCCTCCTCCAGGGCGATCGGGATGCCGTCGATGAAGTTCTTGGTGAGCCAGATCCCGAACGGCAGAGTGCTGGCGGACAGGAACAGGGTGGTCGCGACCAGCGAGTTCAACAGGTTGGCCTGCACGAACATCCCGTACACCGGCACCATGATCGCCGTGACCGGAAGCCCGGTGGCGAACAGCACCGTGTACAGGAACGGCCTGCGGAACCGGAGGTTGTACCGGGAAAGCGGGTAGGCGGCCAGCATCGAGCACACCGCCGTGATGAGCGCCGCTCCCCCGCAGGTCAGGATGCTGTTCCAGATCGGCAGGTAGACGGTCTCGGGGGTCAGGATCGCCCTGAAGTGGTCGAGCGTGAACCCTGAGGGCGCGCTGGCCCGCAACGACGGTTCGGGGTCGACGGCCGCCACGAGCATCCAGAGCATCGGCACCAGGAACAACACCGCGAGGACGCCCAGCACGAGGTGGGTGAGGAGGGTACCCGCGACCCGGCTCGGGGAACTGACCACCGCACGGGCCCGACCCGCGGCGCCGTGCCGCCGCCGGTCGCCGCCCCCGCCTTCGTTCGGTTCGTCGTTCACCGCTCCTCCTTGCTCAGCATCCACACGTAGACGGTCGAGAACAGCCCGGCCACCACGAGCAGCGCCAGCGCGATGGCGGTGCCGTACCCGAGGTCGCCCATCCGCAGCGCCTCCTGGTACATGAGCAGTGGGAGCGTGGTGCTGCGGGCTCCCGGCCCGCCCGAGGTCATCACGAAGATGAGAGTGAACACCTGCACGGTCTGGAGCGTGACCAGCAGCAGCGTGGTGGCCAGGGTACGGCGCAGGAGCGGGATGACCACGTGCCACAGCACCTGGAACCCGGAGGCCCCGTCCACCCGCGCCGCCTCCCTGAGCTCACCGGGGACCTCGGACAGCCCCGCCGAGTAGGTCATCATCGAGAAGGCCGTGCCCTTCCACACGTTGGCCAGGACCACGGCCAGGAGCGGGGCGGTGAACAGCCAGTTCTGGGGATCGGCTCCGACCCGGGCCAGCACCGAGTTGAGGGTGCCCTCCCGTTCGAGGAAGGCGTACCAGACGAACCCTGCCACGACCTCCGGCACCACCCAGGCGCCGACCACGACCGCGCCCACCAGGGCCCGGACCGCGCCGTGGCGGTTCTGGAGCAGCAGCGCCAGGGCCAGCCCCAGGACCGTCTGCCCGGCCACACACCCCACCAGGAAGACCGCCGTGAGGAGCGTGGCGGTCCGGAACCGGGGGTCGGCGAGCAGCTGGGAGAAGTTGTCGAACCCCACGAACTCGGTGTGCGCGGCCTGCGCCCCGGTCAGTGCGGCGTTGGTGAGGGAGGCCCACACCGTCCACAGGATCGGCCCGGCGAAGAAGGCCAACAGCAGGAACAGGGCCGGGGCCATCGGGACCACCCACCGCGCCGCCCGGGCCAGGGGCTGGCGCGACCCGACCGCGGACACCGCTCAGGAGCCCGTCGTGACACGGTCCGGCCCCACGATGCCCTCGACCTCCTCGTCGTAGGCCCGCGCCGCCTCCTCCGGGGTGGCCTGTTCGAGCATCACGCCCTCCATCGCCTCCTGGACGGCCAGGGAGATCCTCGGGTACTCGCTGTAGGCGGGCCGGAACCCGGTGATGTCGACCAGTGCGGCGAACTCCCCGGCCATCGGAGAGGCCTCCAGGAAGACGGGGTCCTCGGCGACGTCCGCGCGGACCGGGATCTGTCCGCCCTCGACGGCGAACTTGACGGCGTTCTCACGGTTGAGTGCGTGGGTCATGACCTCCCAGGCCAGGTCGGGGTCGGTGGCGTTGGCCCCCATGGAGAGCGCCCAACCGCCGGACATGCTGGTGGCTCCGGTGCCCTGCCCCTCCTGGGTGGGCATCGGGGTGAACTCCATGACCTCCTCCCACTCGGGCCACGGCTGGTTGGCCTCCGCGATCCAGGACTGGGTGGCCCAGGAGCCCTCCAGGCTGATCGCCATCCGCCCTGAGGGGAAGCGCTCCTCGTTGTTGACCGTGCCGACGTTGGCGTCGAGGGCGTCCTGGGGGTCGAGGGTGAGGTCCTCCTCGTAGAGGGTCCGCAGGAACCCGAGGGAGTCGGTGAACCCGGTGCCGCCGGTCACCCAGCGCTGCGTCTCGTCGTCGAACAGGGTTCCCCCGGTGCCGCTGAGCAGCATCTGGAAGCCCTGGAGGGAGGCGGCCTCCCCGGCGGGGGTTCCGGAGTAGACGTTCAGCGGCACCACGCCGTCACCGAGCTCGGAACGCACGGTGCGGGCGGCGTCGAGGACCTCGTCCCAGGTGGACGGGGTCCAGGGGGTCGCGATCCCGGCCCGCTCCAGCAGTTCGGTGTTGTACCAGAGTCCGCGCACGTCCGTGCCGAGCATCACTCCGTAGCGCTGGCCGTCCAGCGAGGTGACCGCCGAGGCCTCCTGCTCGCTGTACTGGTCCCGCTCGTCCCAGGCGTCGAACCGGTCGTCGAGCGGCATGAGGTACCCGGCGTCGGCGTCCTGGTTGATGGTGAACGTGTCCTGGTAGATGAGGTCCGGTGCCTCGCTGGGGGAACCGTTCATGAGGTTGACCTGGGTCTGGTAGTCCTCGGCCTGCGCCTCGACGGCGTGGAGTTCGACGGTGACGCCGGGGTTGGCGTCCTCGAACTCCTCCTTGACCTGGCGCATCAGGGAGTCCATCGCGATGAAGGTGCCGAACTTCTGGTAGACGACGCGGACGGTGTCCGCGTCCCGTTCCGCTCCAGCCGAGCAGCCCGAGGCGACCAGTGCCAGGAGCGGGACGGCGACCGCCGCACGAATGGTGTTCCGTCGGATTCTCCTCATCGGGGCCCCTCGCGACGAAGTGGGTGCCGGGCACCCGTAGCCCCCGACACGTGACTCACATCACTTGCTTACTAAAAACCTTGGATAAAGACAATGGGTGAAGTGGACCCTTCCGGGGCGGTTACCCTCATGTGGTCAGTCGGCGGCCCGGTCGGGCGGAAGAGGAATCGGCGTATGCGTACAAGCACCAACCTGCTGTGGCTGGGCGGGCTCAACCAGAGCAGGGTGCTGGACGCCGTGCGCCGCTCCGACGGAATCAGCCGGGTGGAACTGGCCGAGCGGACCGGGCTCACCGCGCAGACGGTCTCCAACATCGTGCGCAGGCTCCTGGAGGGCGGGCTGGTTCTGGAGGACGGCCGCGCCACCTCGCGCGGGGGCAAGCCCGCCACGGTGCTCCGCCTCAACGCGGGCGCCTACTACGCGGTCGGCATGCACATCGACCCCGCCTCCACGACGCTGGTCGTCACCGACCTGGCCGGGAGGGTCGTCGCGCGCAGCCGCCGCCGCACCCCCGCGTCGCAGGGGCCCCGACGGGTGATCGACGCCCTCAGCCGCTCGGTGCGGTCCGTCGTGGAGCAGGCGGACGTCCCGGGCCGCATCCTGGGCCTCGGGGTGGCCACCCCCGGCCCCCTCGATACCGCAGGAGGCGTCGTCACCCCTCCCCACCTGCCCGGATGGCGGTCGGTACCACTACGCGAGGCGTTGGCGGAGGGCACCGGGCTGAAGGTGGTCATCGACAACGACGCCACCGCCGCGACCATCGGCGAGCGCTGGTCGGGCGGCGAGGAGCGCTCCTCCGACATGGCCTTCGTCTACGTGGGCACCGGAGTCGGCGGCGGCCTGGTACTGGACGGGCGCGTCTACCGGGGCACCACCCTGAACGCCGCCGAGATCGGTCACGTCACGGTGGACCCGCTCGGACCACTGTGCCCGTGCGGGAGCCGGGGATGCTTGGAGACCTACGTCGCGCCGCACGCGGTGGCCACGGAGGCGGCCCGCCGCCGGGGCGAGGCGTCGGACTTCGAACGCGGTCAGGCCCGCACGGTCGCCGCCTACCGGAGGGTGTGCCGCGAGGCCCACGCCGGGGACCCCGTCGCGTTGGAGGTGGTGAACGCCGCCGGGCGGCGCCTCGGCCAGGCCGCGACCACGCTGCTCAACCTGGTCGACGTACCCCTGGTGGTGCTCGGCGGCTGGGGGATGTCGCACGTCGGCGGGCTGTACGGCTCCACGCTGCACGATGCGGTGTCCGAGCGATCGATCGCCCGCTCTGTGCGGCGGGTCCGGGTGGAACCGTCGAGCATCGGCGAGGACGTCGGGGCCATCGGCGCGGCCGCGCTGGTGCTGCACGCGGCGTACGCGCCCGAGGTCGCCAGCGTGTGAACTCGTGCGCGCGCCCTCACCCGCACCGCGCGACCGGGGCGGGCTCGGGGCCCGCGCAGCCGAACGCCCGGGGTCAGCGCTCCGGGTAGACGGACTGGATACGCTCGGCGACGTCGGGGAACCCGCTCCGCTCCAGGATCTCCACCTGCTCACGGACGAACGCCGCGCGCTCGGCCTCCCCCTCCACCGAGTCGATGAGACCGCGCAGGATGGCGACCTGGACGTCCTGCTCCATGCCGCCCTCGTCCGGCTCCTGCTCGGCGGGCCACCAGTAGCTCTCGTAGCCCTCCTCGTCCACCCCGCTCCCGGGGGTGGGCGGCCCCTGGTCGAGGTCCTCCCGGAGATCGGTCGTCCCGTGGGGCCCGTGCACCACGGCCACGTCCGACAGGTCCACCAGGTCCGGCGCCCCGGGCAGGTCGTGGGCCGCGGCCGTGTAGCGCGGCTCCGGCTCGCGGCCGGGGCGGGTCCCGCCTCCGGGACCGATCACGTCCCCGATCTCGTCGGACATCGACGCGCGCACACGGGCGGCCTCGTGCTCGGCCGCCCACAGCGCCCGGTCCTTGCGCAGGTGGGCCATGCGGTCCAGGCGAACCTCGTCCTCGTCGTCCAGGTCCAGGCGGACGCTCTCCGCCCACACCTGGATCGTCCCGCCGCAGACCGGCTCCTCCACCGCGAACGCCGACTCCAGCTCGCTCTCGGCGACGGCCCAATCGCTCGGGTGCACGTCCCGCAGGACCTCGCGGGCGCGCAGCACCACCGAGCGGACCGCCGGCCCCGCCGGGTTGCGCAGGCTCAGGTCGACCCGGTGGGCCCAGCGCCAGTGGACGAGCGCGGAGAACCCGAAGGCGTAGTCGTCGACGGCGCTCGGCAGGTCGATCCGGCGTGTGCGCACCCCCCGCGTCCCGGTCCGGCCGCGCGGCGCCTCGACCGGCGCGGGCTCGTCGCCTTGGTCCGGGCGTTCGCGGAGCTCGCCAGCGGAGTCTCGCACGTCGGTCTCCTTCCGCGGTTCGCCCTCCTCGACCCCGAGCCGGGCCGTCAGCGGCCCGAGCGCGGCAGCCAACAGCTCCGGGCGTGCCAGGGCCGCGCCCAGCAGTGCCATCGCACAGGGCAGCCAGAGCAGCGCCCAGCCGCCGACCAGTGGAAACAGCACCGCGGGAACGATCAGCACCACGATGACCGCCGCCAGACGGATACGGGCGAAGGTGGCCACGGGGTGTCTCCTCGCACGGGGGCTGGGGGTGGGGAAGAAAGGGTCCTCAAGCCAGTGTGCCCGAGAACCAGCGCGGACGCGCCACCAACGTCGACTCGGCGGCCCCTCGGCGTCCGCTCCGCACCGGTTCCCCCCGTTCTGCGCGCACGGTCCCTCCGGATCTCCATAGGGCGCCCCGACCCGCTCGCCCACACTCCGTTTCCGTCCGTGACCGTCCGGATATGACCCCTGTGTCCGCCCAGTGCCCTCGCCAGTCCGTCCCGGCCCGTTTCCCTCCGTCCGTGACGACAGGCACCGGGACACCCCCGCACACCCCCTGTGAGGTCACGAGAATGTTCGGTGCCGAGCTCCGCCGACGCCGGCAGGAAGCCGGGATGACCCTTGAGGACCTGAACCGGAGAATCCATTTCAGTAAGAGTCACCTGAGCAAGGTGGAGACCGGGGCGAAGAGCCCCTCCCAAGACCTGGTGCGGGCCTGTGACGCCGCGCTGGAGGCGGGCGGGGAGCTGGCCGCGCTGGCTCCCGGAATCACCAGCGAACGCGTCACCTCGGACGGTCGGACCGCCCCGGCGGAGCCTCCCACTGTCGATCAGGAGGTATGGCTCATGAGCATGACCCCGGACGGTACGACGGGCTTTGCCGGTATGGACCGTCGGACCGCACTCTCGCTAGGCGCGCTGAGCGTGTTGGGGCCCGGATGGGGCACCGGGCCCGGAACGCGGGAAGCACCGCGGAGGACCACCGGCGACGCCTCGTCCGCACTCACCAGCTTCCGGGCCCAGCTGGGAGAGCTGAGGAACCTGGGCCAGCACGCCGCCCCGTCGATGGTGTTCCCCATCGCCATCGCCCAGACCAACGCCCTGCGTCAGCTGGCCGCCTCGGCGCCCACCGGCCAGCGGCAGGAGACCCTGCGTCTGGCGGCTCGGTTCGCCGAGTACACCGGGTGGATGGCCCAGGAGACCGGTTCTGAACAGCAGGCGCTGTCCTGGACCACCACCGCCGTTTCCCTCGCCTCGGCCGGCGGGGACACGGAGATGGAAGACTACGCACTGGTGCGCCAGGCCCTGGTCACCCTGTACGCACACGACGGGCCGAGGACCATCGACCTGGCCCGGCGCGCGCAACGCGGCCGGGCGACGTCGCCGCGCGTCCTCGGGCTGGCGGCCAAACGCGAGGCACAGGGGCACGCACTCGTCGGAGACCTGGTCTCCTGCGAACGAGCGTTGGAACGGGCCCGGGAGCACCTCGCCACGGATCGGGCCGAACGGGCGTCCGACCACCATGGTGACCCGGAGGTCCTCGGATCACGCCACGTCAGCGACCCGGTCGGGGTCACGCACGGGTGGTGCCTGGTCGACCTGGGCCGCGTGGAGGAGGCGGCCGAGATCCTCGACCGGGAGTGCGCGCGTCTGCCGGAGAACGCGGTCCGGGCACGAACCCGCTTCGGTGTTCGTCGCGCGCTCGCCCACGCTCTGTCCGGAGAGGTCGAGCACTCCTGCGCGATCGCCGGGGATCTCCTGGCGGGCACGCCGGGAGTCGACTCGGCCACAGTCCGCATCGACCTGCGGCGCCTGCACCAGACCCTGGCGCGGTACCACGCGCACGGTTCCGTGCGGGAGCTCTCCCCGACGCTGGTCTCCGCGCTGAGCGCGGTCTGACCGACCCGAGCTGGCACGCGGCCGAGTCCACGGGGGCCGTGTTCGGATGATGGTCCGGACACGGCCCCGGCACGGTGCCGCTAGAACCCGGAACCGAGCGGGACGCCGTTGCGGCGCGGGGCGCTCTCCGAGTCGGGTGCGAGGTAGGTCAAGCCGGACAGGGGTGAGTCGTCACCGTCGCCCCCGTCGCCGTCACCCCCGCCGGGGTGGTCGTCCTCAGGTGGAAGGCGGCGGCGAATCAGCTCGGCGATCTCCGTCAGCGACGCCATGTCGAAGGCCTTGACCAGCCGGTCCACCAGCTGGAGCCGCAGATCCTCGTCGGCGATGGCCTCGACCGCGTCCATGAGCACCCCGACCGCACCACGGACGCCGACCGGCGCCGCCTCACCGTTCGTCGCGAACCGGGCCGGGCCCGGAGCGAAATCCCCGGGCCGCTCACGGTTCGCGGCCCCCTCCGGTTCGCCGACCTCCGACATGTGCTCCCGCACGCTCCCGTGCAGAAAGGAGAAGGCCTCCGGGGACGCCGCGCGCAGCCGCTCCAGGAGTTCGGCCGAGTCCGATCCCTTCGACGCCTCGGAGACCCGGGTGAGGACGTCGATCAGACCGTGGGTCCGGTTGATGTCGGCATCACCCCGCACCAGGTCCCAGACGATGGCGCTGCCGGGCGTGGCGAGCACGTCGTCCGCGTAGTAGCGGCGTTTGGCGGCCTCCACCGATCGCTCCACCTCCCACAGAACACCTTCCTTCCGGGCCTTGGCGATGCGGCTCAGGCGGGTCTCGTCCTCTTCGGAGAGCGAGAGCGAGACCTCCTCCGCCCACACCTCCACAGCACCGCCGAACCCGTGGCAGGAGACACCCAGATCGGCCGCGACCTCGTGCAGCGCGACGTCGTGGTCCTCGGGGCGGTGGTTCCGGCACACCTGACGGACCCGGTCCATCACCAGCTGCCCGGCCAGCCCCTCCGGGTTGCGCAGCCGGTGGTCCGGTTCTCCCGTCCACCTCCACCAGACCACGGCCGAGAAGACGAACGGGTACTCGCCGTCCTGGCTGGCAACGAGCGACGGCCTGATGCGGGTGGTCTTCGGTCCGACCTCCACGAACGGGTCCGGTGGCGGAGCCGTCTCACCCGGTAACGCGGCCTTGGTGCTGCTGAGCATGAGTGCCAGCACTCCGATGAGCACCAGGGGCGGCACCAGCACCAGCGCCCACCACTGGAGGGTCACGTACAGGACCAGTCCCAGGAGGGCCGTGACCCCCGCCCCCACCACGACGCGCCGAGACACCGAACTCATGTGTTCTCCTCCCAAGGGGCCCTCGCCCCGTCCGACCCCTCTGTCGCGTATGCGGCGTGCGGGCTGAGCCCCTCGCCCAGTCCCTGTTCGGCGTCCACGCTCCGGATGAGCAGTGCGCCATCGGCTCGGCACCGTTCACGGCTGGCCGGTGCCGCGGTCGCGGCGGACCACCGCAGGGCCGAGGTGTAGAGCTGGGGGAGGGCCCCCGCCGCGGACGCGGCCCGCACCAGGACGTCCATCAGCTGATCTCCGTGTCCGATCCACCGGATCGCGTACTCCCGGGTACGGTCCCGTTCGCGATGGAACACCGTCGCCAACCCCTCGACGATCCAGCGGCGCGCGTCGGTGCCGTCATGGTGGCTTCCCAGGACACCGGCGAGTTGTCGGGGGTCGGTGAGGTCCCAAAGCAGGTCCCGTTCGGCGTCGAGCTCCCTGGCGGACCTGTGCTCGTGGCGGCGCAGGCGTTCGCACACACGCCGCAGGAGCTTGGCGTGGAGGGCGCTCTTCAGAGCCAGGGTGTTCAGTTCGGCCCGGGCCGCGTCCGCAACCGCGTCCTCCCTGTTCAGGGCGAGCCGGTGCAGTCGGACCATCGCCTGTTCCGGATGGGTCGCGGCCACTTCCTGCGCGCACACCGCGACGAGTACCTGGCCCCACCCTGGGGAGAGCGCGGTGCTGCCCGTCTCCTCGTACAGGAAGCGGCGGCCGTGGCTCCCGTACCGTTCGTGCATCAGCACGCTGGTGATCAACAGGGCCGCCTGCGGGGCGGTCCGCCTCCTCTGTTCCGACCAGCTCCTGGCCCGGCCGAACACCGCCGTGGGGTCGGCGACCCTCAAGGCCTGTTCGGCCCACCGTTGCGCGACACGGTCACGGTCGGCGGGGCCCAGGACGGCATCCGCCATGAGGGTGTCCACCCACGCGCCGAACGAGGCGTGGAGCCGTGGGTGCGCGTCCCAGAACGCCGCGCGGAGCGCCCGTCCCCGGCCCGCCCGTGTGAAGTACACCCTGCGATCGTGACGCGTCTCGATCCCGCGCTCCCGCAGTTCCTCCTGGAACCCGGGACGGTCCAACAGGGGCGTCTCGTCCTCGGGAAAGGAGACCTGGGACAACAGGGCGTCCACACCGACGGCCAGGTGCTCGACCGGTGCGCCCTCCATGAGCGAAGCGGCGAGGAGGATCGCCCTGGCTCTTCCCTTCACCTCCTCCAGGTCCTCCGTCGGAACGGACTCTCCGGAGTCGAGCGCCGCTCCCAACCAATCTCCGATGTTCCCCCGGTACTCGGACTCCCTGCACACGACCGAGGTGCGCCGGGCCGTCTCCTCGATCGCGCTCATGGAGGCGCTCTCGGCCCAGGCCCCCGCTTCCGCCAACCCGTCGACGGCTGCGTGGCCCGGTACCTCACGGGATTCGAGGTGCCTGCCGAGGACGGCGAGCGGGTCCGGGCGACCGAGCGGCACGACCAGGTCCCGTAGGGACTCGGGCAGCTTCCCCTCGTCGCCGCGTTCCACCAACACCACCAGGCGGGCCCGTGCCCGCTGGGAACGCTGCCGCAGGTCCTCCAGAGCATCACGCAGTGAGGCGGGAGAGAACCCGGACTCCCTCATGAGGTTGACCAGGAGTCGCTCACCACCCCCGAGCTCCTCCCCTCCGACGAGTTCCGGACGTCCGTTCGGACCGACCCGGACCAGATCCTCCTCGACGTCCTGGTCCGCCTCGGTGCCCTTGGGAGCCAGCACCATCAGAGCCGCCGTCCTGGCCCCGGAACCGGGGACGGCGCTGAGCACCACCGCGCCGTGCGTCGCGATATCGGCCCGGCACCGGTGCTCGTCGAAACCGACCGGCGCGACGAACCGTCCGCGCAGGGTGGACAGGCGGTCGCCCGCGACGATCCTGCGCTCCTTGACGTACTTGACCCGCCCCTGGGCGTCCGCCTCCAGGCGGTCCCCGTAGGCCGCGTAGTAGTGGTGATGGCTCTGGTGGAAGTCACCCGCGGCCCGGTTGATGGTCGAGTTCCGGTTGAGGTCGCCCGAACCGGTGTGGGCGGAGGCGTGGTCACCGGTCACGGACGCGCCCGCGCGGTGCGGCCGTTCGGTCTCCTGAGCGGTCACGCACGCCCCCGTCGGTCGACGCGACCCGTGCTCTGGTCCCTCATGCGTTGGTCGCCGCTGACGTTGTTGACCGTCGAGTTGTGGTCGCCGGCGATGTGGTTGACGGTCGAGTTCTGGTTGAGGTCGCCCGAACCGGTGTGGGTGGTCGCGTGGTCGCCGTTGACGACGACGCCGTCGACCCGGTACTCCCCTGCCTGGACCGCGTTGCCCCGAACGTCGCCCATGGAGTTGCCCGTACCGGCGCCGGTCTCCCCGACGCCCGTACCGGCCTCCTCCCGGGCGCGGACCCGCTCCTCAAGGTCGGGGGCGGCGATGAGCACCGCCTCGGCGATCTCGTCGAGGTCCGGTCCGACGTTGCGGTGCCGCAGCCGCCGGTACTGGCAACGCGCCAGTGGGGCGAGGTCGTCGGGGAGGTCGGCGGCACGCAGCCGGGGCGTGGACTCGATCAGGACGGGAATCACCGTCACACCCGCCTCGAAGGCCGCGGCGATCTCCCAGCGCGTCCAGTCGGCGGGATCGTCGATCGCCCTCAGCCCGTCGGCCTCCCTCTTCTCCAACCAGCGCGGACCGATCACGGCCAGCAGTACTTCGGACCCCCGGACGGCCTTTCTGAGCCGCTGTTCGAAGTCGGCTCCGGCCGGTATGGAGTCACTGGCCCGAAACACCTCGCCCTTGCCGAAACGGCGGGAGAGTTCGTCTCCGACGTGCGTGGCGACGTGCTCTCCGTCACCGGTCCGGTAGTTCATGAAGCAGCTGGTCATGCGGAAATCTCCACCTTCCGGGACATCTTCCGATCGGACTTCGCCGGGTTTCGGGCAGGGCATTCGACGACGAAGCCATATCGACGGCTCCCGCCTTTTCCCAGCGCTCCGATAATGTGCCCCAGAAGCTGATCCAGAAAGGCCCATGGGCTTGTTTCCCGCCGCCCCGCCCAGGGGAAACGGGCAAGCACCCCCAGGAGGACGCACGCCGCCCCTCCGGTACCGGCGGACGTGACCGTCGTCGCGGTCGAGGCCGGGGGTGTCCCTCCAGAGGGCGAAGACTCAGGAAACACTGGCGAAAGCTCGTCCGCGTTCGGTGCGCGAGGGGTGCCTCCGGGCGCAGGATGACGGCATGCGATCACCCGACTCCACCTCGCCACAGGTCGAGGCCGCCCCAGAAAGAACCGGTGCCCGGGGACGGGGAAGCCGGTTCCGACCCGAGGTTCAGGGGCTGCGCGCCGTGGCCGTGCTGCTCGTGCTCGCCTACCACCTGAATCCGCGGCTCCTGCCGGGCGGCTACGTGGGCGTCGACGTGTTCTTCGTGATCTCCGGCTTCCTCATCACCTCGCTGCTCCTGCGGGAGGTGCGCGAACACGGCCGGGTGTCGCTGGCCGGGTTCTACGTACGCCGGGTGCGCCGCCTCCTCCCGGCCGCCACGGTGGTGCTCCTGACCACCGGGGCCGCGGCGCTGGCCCTGCTGCCGGTCACCCGGCTGGCCGACACCGCCTGGCAGACGCTGGCCTCCGCCGCGTACGTGGAGAACCTGTACCTCGCCGACCAGGCACTGGACTACCTGGCGGCCGAGACCGCCCCCAGCCCCGTCCAGCACTTCTGGTCGTTGTCGGTGGAAGAGCAGTTCTACGTGGTCTGGCCGCTGCTGTTCGTCCTGTGGGCGCTCATGCTCCGGCGGCGGACGCGGGCTCCCGGCTCCGGGCTGCGGCTGCTCACGGTGGTGCTGGCCTCGGTGTTCGCCGCCTCGCTGCTCTGCTCGGTGCTGCTGACCGCGAGCGGCACCCCGGCCGCGTACTTCCTGCCCACGACGCGGGCGTGGGAGCTGGCCACGGGCGGGTTGCTGGCGGTGTTCCTGGCCGACCGCGGTCTGCCCCGGCGGCTCCGGCTCCCCCTGGGCTGGGCGGGTCTGGGCGCCGTGGTGGCCTCCGCCGTGCTCTACGACTCGGGTACGCCCTTCCCCGGGTACGCGGCGCTGCTGCCCGTCCTCGGTACCGCGGCCGTGATCGCCGCCGAACGCTCCGAGGGCCCCTCCGCCTCCCGTGTGCTGAGCACCGGACCGGCCCGGTTCGTCGGTGACGTCTCCTACGCGCTGTACCTGTGGCACTGGCCGCTGATCGTGTTCGCCCTGGTACTCCTCGAACGGGACACCCTGGGACCCCTCGGGGCCGTCGCGGTGGCCGTCCTGTCGGTCCTGTTGGCGTGGGCGACCAAGCTGTGGGTGGAGGACCCGGTGGCCCGGTACGGGCTGGTGCGTACCGGCCGCGCCGCCCTCGCCGTGGCCCTGGTGGGCGTCCTGTCCGTGGCCGCGGTCAGCGCCGCGGCCCTGACACGGCTCGAGCGCTTCCAGACGAGCGAGTTCGACCCCGAGGTGCACCTGGGCCCCCGGGCGATCGGCCTGCCCTCCCCCGAGCGGGCGTTGATGTTCCCCTCACCGATCGGGGCGGAGGACGACACCCCCGAGGCCTACGACGACGGCTGCCACGCGGGTTTCGACAAGAGCGACCCCTCGGACCCGTGCGTGTACGGTCCCGACGACGCGGACACCACGGTGGCGCTCACGGGTGACTCCCACAGCACCCAGTGGTTCCCCGCCCTGAACGAACTGGCGAAGGAGCGGGGCTGGCGGCTGGTGGTGTTCAACAAGTCGGCGTGCGCGTTCACCGCCGCCGAGGTGGGGCGCGAGGGGGCGGTCTACGAGGAGTGCTCGGAGTGGAACCGGGCGGTGGTCGACGAGATCGACCGGCTGGAGCCCGACATGGTGGTCACCAGTTCCTCGGCCGCCGGGCTTCCCCACGGCTACCAGTCCGGCTCCGACGCGCGTGACGCCATGGCGGCGGGGATGGTGGAACTGTGGGAGGAGGTCGTCGCACCCGGTGTCCCGCTCGTGGTGATCCGGGACACCCCCCGCACCTCGTCGGACGTGCTCGACTGCCTGGCCAGGCACTCTGAGGCCCCCTCCTCGTGCGACCGTCCGGCGTCGGCCGCGCTGAGCCGGGACGACCCCCAGGAGCTGGCGGTCCGGGAGGTGGAGGGTGCCGCGCTGGTCGACCTCAACGACCGGATCTGCACCGGCGACACCTGCCCGGCGGTGATCGGCAACGTGGTGGTCTACCGGGACTCGCACCACCTCACCGGCACGTACGCGCTGCTGCTCGCCGACGTCCTGGGCTCGCGGATGGACGAGGCCCTGGGCGTCGGCTGAAGGGCAACGGGGGTCAGGGGGCGCGTTCCGCGGACCGGCGCACGGTGTCGCTGATGACCGAGTCCGGGTTGGTGAGCGCGAACGGCCAACCGGTGTAGGCCTCGGCGAGGTAGGCGCTCCCGGCCCGGGAGCCGGTGAGCTGGTCGATCTCGCCCAACTGGCGGCGTCGTCCGAAGGCGTCCGCGTCGGGGGCGGTGTGCAGCATGGACGTCATCCACCAGGAGAAGTGCTGTGCCCGCCACACCCGGTCGGAGGCGGTGCGTCCGTAGGAGTCGAGCAGCTCGGAGGAGCCCTGGTGGAAGAAGCGTTCGAGCGCCTGGCAGAGCACGGCGACGTCGGCGACGGCCAGGTTGAGCCCCTTGGCCCCGGTGGGCGGGACGGTGTGCGCGGCGTCTCCGGCCAGGTAGAGGCGCCCGTGGCTCATGGGGTCGACCACGTAGCTGCGCATGGGGATGACGCCCCGCTGGATCACCGGCCCCTCCTGGAGCTCGAACCCGTTCCCGTTGACGCGGGCGCGCAGCTCGGCCCAGATCCGTTCGTCGCTCCAGGCCGCCGCGTCCTCGGCGGGGTCGCACTGGAAGTACATCCGTTGGACGGTGGGCGTACGCGAGCTGATCAGCGCGAACCCCCGGTCGGAGTGGGCGTAGACCAGCTCGTCGGAGCTGGGCGGCGCCTCGGTGAGGATGCCGAACCAGCCGTGCGGGTAGGCGTGGAAGTAGTCGGTGCGCGCCTGTCGGGGGACGGCGGTGCGGCAGACGCCCTGTGATCCGTCGCACCCGGCCACGACGGCGCACGCGAGCTCCACACGCGTGCCGTCCGCTTCGGTGAAGCGGACCACCGGGGTGTCGGTGGTGACACCGTGCACGCTGACGTCCCCCACCCCGAACCGCAGGTCCGCGCCGTCGTCGAGGCGGGCGGCGACGAGGTCCTTGAGCACCTCGTGCTGGGGGTACAGGTGGACGGCGCGCCCGGTGAGGGAGGGGAAGTCGATGCGGCGGGACTCTCCCCTGCTGCGGATCGCGACGCCCTCGTGTCGCCGACCCTCGCTGAGGAGCCGGGCGCCCACCCCGGTACCGGTCATGAGGTCGATCGTCCCCTGTTCGAGGATGCCGGCGCGCATCGTCGCCTCGATGTCGGCGCGGGTGCGCACGTCGATGACGACGGAGTCGATGCCGGACAGGGAGAGCAGGTGGGAGAGCAGGAGGCCCGCGGGCCCGGCGCCGACGACGGCCACCCGGGTCCGTTCCTGGTGAGGGTTGGTGCGCATGAGCACAGGATGCGGTCCACCGGACGTCCGGCACCAGCCCCGCTTCCGTTGAATGGCAAGGTTTCCTCCGGGGACCGCCGAGAACGGGGTGACTTGCGGGCTCACGCTCCGCCGGGCACACGGCGAAGACTCGAAGGTGGGGTGCGCGGGCCGCCGGGGGGCGCACCGTCGCCGGTCTCAGCCGGGCGGCGCGCGGTGGCCCCTGGTCCTGATCGCGTCCCCGCCGGGGAGCGGAGCGCCCATGGCGCGGGAGATGCCCCGGGCGGCCGCGAGCAGGACGGGGACGTACGTACGCGCCGGGGCGTCATCGCGGAAGGGGACGACGACGGACAGGGCCGCCACCACCCGGTCGTCCCGGTCGCGGACGGGCGCCGCGAGCCCCACGGCTCCCGGGTCGATCATCCGGGAGGCGATGGCGTATCCGTCCCTGCGCACGGCGGCGAGCAGGCGCCGCAGGTCGGTGGGGTCGGTGACGGTGTGCGGCGTGTGTTGGCGCGGCCGCCCTCCGAGGACCCTCTCCTGGAGGGCGGCGGGACCGTGCGCGAGCAGTACCAGGCCGGTGGAGGTGGCGTGGACCGGCAGCCGTCCCGCGATCTCGGCGGCGTTGTGCCCGGCGTCGCGGGCGGAGAGGCGTTCGAGGTAGAGGACGTCGGTGCCCTCCAGCACCCCGAGCTGGGTGTGCTCGCGCACCACCGCGTGGAGGTCCTCCATGTAGGGCAGAGCCGTACGGCTGAGGTCACGGACGGGTGAGGAGAGTGAGGCGATCTCCCACAGCTGGTACCCGACGCGGACGCGCTTGCCGGGCGCGGGTTCCAGTGCTCCGAGCGCGACGAGTTCGCGCACCATGCGGTGCGCGGTGGTCACCGGGAGGTCGGCGTGCCGGGCGATCTCGGAGACCGTGAGCGCCGGGGTACCGGCTCCGAAGGCGCGCAGGACCCTCATGGCACGGGTGAGAACGGACTCCCCCGAGGTCGACCTGGCCATCGCCGCGCACCTTTGCACCCGAACGGTCCGTTCGCCCATCGCGCGCTCGGTCGCATGGCGAACACTGCTGCGATCAGTCTGCCACCGGTCACGACGGCGCGCACGAGCGGGTCGGACGACGCGCCCCGGATCGCCCCGGATCGACCGGCCGACGCCCAACCGGCGCGGGCGCCGCACCATCCCTACGGCGCGCACCAGCGCCCAGGGCGGCGGACGTGAGCCAACGCGCCCCCTTCCACCGGGCACGGCGTCCGCCCACCCGCCGCACCTGGCATCCTGACTGCGGATCGTCCACCCCTGCCCCCGGGCAGCCCGACAGGAGGCACCCACCATGGCCGTCTACGCCGTCACCTACACCTACGCCGAGAACAGCACCGAGGCCCGCGATCTGCACCGGCCCGCGCACCGCGCGTACCTGGACGGCCTCTCCCAACAGGGCGTCAACCTCTGCTCCGGCCCCCTCGGCCCCGACAACGCCCCCGGCGCCCTGCTGCTGTTCCGGACGGAGTCCGCCCGCGAGGCCCTGGACCACACCGAGCCGGACCCGTTCCGTGTCGAAGGCCTGGTCTCCGACGTGTCGGTGCGCGAATGGGTGCCGGTCCTGGGCCCGCTCGCCAAGGAGTTCTGACCCGCCCTCCGGCGGTGCCCCACGTCGGGGCGCCGTCGGGACCCCACGTCCCCTTCGCCCACAATCCACATGTTCTTGTCACTCAGATGATTGAAGTATTTTGATGGTCAGGAGCAGAGGGGGCCCATGGAGCACGCGACCACACCGCACACCACCGAACGGGACCTCCTGGTCCTGCACGCCCTGCGCTGTGCCGGGTTCTCGGGCACTGGGCGGTTGTCCGAGGTCACCGGACTGCGCGAGGACGAGACCGAGTCCGCGCTGATCGACCTCGCCGTCGACGGTCTCGTCACCCGCACCCCCGGGGCCTTCGGTGGATGGGGGCTCAGCGGGTCGGGGCGCACGACGTGCGCCACCCGCATCCACGCCGAACTGGACGCCACCGGCGCCCGACCGCTGGTCGAACACGCCCACGAGGGCTTCGCCGTGCTCAACCCGGAGCTGCTCGACCTCTGCACGGCCTGGCAGCTGCGCGATGTCGACGGCGTCCCGGCCGCCAACGACCACACCGACACCGAGTACGACACCCGGGTACTGGACCTGTTCTCCGACCTCGACGGGCGCCTCGCCTCGGTGTGCGCGGAACTCTCCGCGCACCTGAACCGCTTCGCCCGCTACCGGGTCCGACTGGCCGGAGCCCTCTCCCGAGCCCGCGCGGGCGCCCTGGACCAGGTCGCGGACGGCACCGACTCCTACCACTCGGTGTGGGCCCAGCTCCACGAGGACCTGCTGGCCACCCTCGGCGTTCCCCGGTACTGACGCCCCGCCCCGAAACGAGGACGCCATGACGTGGACCCATCCGCTCTCGGCCAAGGTCGAGCGGGGTCCGGACCTGCTGGGCGGCAAGGCGTACGGGCTCCTGACCCTGCACCGCCTCGGCCTCCCCGTACCGCCGGGGTTCGTCGTCACCACCGAGGCCTGCCGCCTCCTCCGGCGCACGGGGCGGTTGCCCGACGGGCCGCGCCGCGAGGTGGCCTCCGCCCTCACCGCTCTGGAGGCCGAGACCGCACGCCGGTTCGGCGACGACCGCGGACCCCTGACCATGTCCGTACGCTCCGGCGCGAGCGTCTCCATGCCCGGCATGATGACCACGGTCCTCAACCTCGCCGTCCCACCCGACGGCCCCGGGCGCGGAACGGAACGGCTGGACCCGCTCCTCCGGGCGATCACGGAGGTCGTCGCGTCCTGGGACGCCCCCCGCGCCCGGACCTACCGCGCGCTGCACGGCGTGGCCGACGACCTCGGCACCGCCGTCACCGTGCAGGCGATGGTGTTCGGCGACCGGGACGCCCACAGCGGCAGCGGGGTCGCCTTCACCCACGACCCCAACACCGGGGAGCACCACCCCTTCGGAGAGGTGCTCTTCGGCCGTCGGGGCGACGCCGTCGTCTCGGGTTCCGAGCGAACCTCCCCCCTCGGAGCCCTGGCAGCCCGGGAACCCGGCGTGTGGGCCGACCTGACGGACGCGTTGGCGCGGGTGGAACGGCATCACCGCGACGCCTGCTACGTGGAGTTCACCTACGAGTCGGGATTCCTGTGGCTGCTCCAGCTCCGCCCGGCCCGACCGACCGGAGCCGCGGCCGTCCGCGTGGCGGTCGACCTCGCCGAGGCCGGTGTGATCTCCCGCGAGGAGGCGCTACTACGGGTCTCGGTCCAGGACCTGCGGCGTGCCCGGGTTCCGCGTGCCGTCTCCTCCGACGGCGGCCCGCCGCTCACCCGAGGAGTGGGCGCCTGCCCGGGGGTGGCGATCGGGAGAGTCGTGACCGATGCCGACCGCGCGGTCCGCGACTCCGAGCGGGGACCGGTGGTGCTGTTCCGCCCGGAGACCTCGCCGATGGACATGCGGGGGCTGGCCGCATCGGCCGGGATCGTCACCGCCCGGGGCGGCCCGGCCAGTCACGCCGCCGTCGTCGCCCGATCCCTGGGAACACCGGCGGTGGTGGGAGTGAACGGTCTGGCCGTGGGCCCGAACGGGCTCCGGGTGGGCGACCGCGACGTTCCGGAGGGCACGCTCGTGACCGTGGACGGGAGCGGAGGCGAACTGTTCCTGGGCCGTGCCCGCGTCACCTCCGCCGTGTCCGGCTTCCGTCTCGGGCGGCTCCTCGCGTGGGCGGACACGACGGCGGGCGCGCGGGGCGCGGGGTCGGATCGGCCAGAGGCCGGGATCGGAGGGGAACCGGCAGCGGGGGCGGGAACGGGATCGGAACCTGGAACGGGCACGGGAGAGGGGACACAGCCGGGAACGGCCTCGGAGGAGGCGAGGCTGGTCGCCGCCCAGGCCGCGCTGCGCGGGTGAGGCCCGGCCCGCGCGGGGCGGGCCGGGCACACTCGCTGCCGGGGATGCCCTGAGCTCGCTCACACGCGGGTACGTGTCGTCCCCGATCCCCGGCCGGGGTCAGAGCACCCCGTGTTCGGCGAAGTAGCGGGCCGCACCCGGATGGACCCGTTCCGGGTCCACACCACGCAACGCCTGCTCGACGGTGGCGGTCGGCGCGCCGCGCGTGCGTTCACCGAGCTCCTCGTACACGGTGCGCGCCATCGCGTACGCCAGGTCTTCGTCGAGGTCGGCGTGGACGTACAGGGTCTCCCAGGTCGCCATGAGGTTGAGCTCCTCGTCCTGCCGGGGCAGGGTGCCCGCCTCGACGGTGAGGTCGGTGTGCTCCGGGTAGACGACGGCGACCTTCTCCACCACCTCCTCCGGGTACGCGAGGACCCGGACCTCCGTTCCCTGCCGTTCGAGGTGGTCGACCTCGGCGTTGGGGACCTCGTCCCAGATCACGTAGACGTCGACGTCACCGTCGATGAGGGCCTGCTGCGGGGTGAAGGCGTCGACCTCGCCCTCCGAGACGATCTCCATGGCGAACGGGTCGGTACCCGCCGCGAGCATGACCAGGTCGCTCACCGCCATGGTCTCCTCGTCATCCCAGGAGAAGATGGCTCGCGTCCCCTCCAGGTCGCTCACGGAGCGCAGGTCCGAGTCGGCCCTGACCAGGTACTGGAGCGCCCGGGGCCGGACGTTGCCCAGGACCATGACGTCCTCGGGCTCGGCCACGGGGTCGCCTTCCAGCACGTCGAGGGTGCCGTCCTGGAGCTCGACGTACCAGCGGTTCTCCGTGAGGACGGCGTCGTTGCGGTAGGGATTCCCGTCTCTGGGCGCCCTGACCTCCCGTTCCAGGGCCAGGAACTCCACCCCGGGGTCGAAGATGTCATGCGCCACCTGCTCGGTGAAGGTGACCTCGTCGATGCCGTCGGTCCACGCCGCGCTGATCTCCTGGGCCAGACGGGAGTTGTCGTAGCGCCAGGAGGGTTCGCCGAGCAGGAGGTCGCCCGCGTAGGGAACGGCGGGGGCCTGCTCGGCCACGGGTTCGGCACCGGGCCCCGCGGCCGGGTCCGGCAACACCCAGTAGAGGGCACCGGCCACCAGACCGGTCGCGAGCACGGCCGCACCGACGATCAGCGGGGTCCTGGCACGGCCCGGCCGGTGGTGGACCGGGAGAGGAGGGTGACCGGCGCCCCTCAGGTCCAGGTCCACCTCGTGGTCCTCGAACGGTGATGGTCCCCGCGCCTCCCCGGGGTCACGGGGAGGTTCGGACGCGGTGGGGGATGTGTCCATGTTGTCCCTTCGAGGACTGACATGTGGATGTTGATCCCCTTCATCTTAGAGAGGAACGCACATCCGCCGTCAGCCTCGGGGACGCCGGTGGGCGGCCGGTTCGGGGCCCGGCCCCTGACCCGGCGCCTGGTACTGCCCCTGGCCGGGGTGCTGCCCCTGGTACTCTCCCGCCCCGGGGTGCTGCCCCTGGCCCGGGTGCTGCCCCTGGTTGGGGTGACCGGAGTACCGCCCCGGACCGGCCTGGTTGGCCTGGTCGAAGGCCTGCTGAGCCCGTACGTCCCGTTCCCAGACCACGAAGCGCTCGCTCTCGCCCAGGGCCATGGTGGTCAGCCAGACGGCGACGGCGACGTCGTCCACCAGACCGAACACCGAGAAGATCAGCTCGGGCACGAAGTCGATCGGGGACAGGATGTAGCCCACCAGGACCACCATCATGAACAGCTTGCCGCCGCCGAGCCCCGGGTAGCGGCCACGCAGCTTCGCCCCGAGCATGCGTGGGATCGCACGCACGCGGTCCCACAGCGAGACCTTGCTGTCCGTGTTCTGGATGACCTGCCATGCGGCCGCACCGGCAGCGGCCCGGTTTGCCTTGCGCATCGTGTTCGTCTCCTCAGGGGGCAAATGACTTCTCAAGATATGACGCGAAGTCATCCCTGTTCGTTCCCCCTGACCCGCGTGGCAACCCCGAACGAGACCGACACGACACCGCCGACCCCGCACGCATCCGGCGAAGCGGGCCGGTGGCGCGCCCCCGGTCGCCGAACCGGTGGTCCGGTGGACGACCGCGGACGGGCTCCCTGCCGGTCCCGGAGTTGTCCACAGAGGGACCGCAGGCCCTGGCGGGGCCCGAACCGGAAGGGCATGCTTGAGGTGACGGCACCACACCGCACCGTCCACCCCTCCCACACGGGCGGACCCGCGCCCCTGCCGCTCCGGACGCTCCGACACCCACCGCACCCACCGCACCCACCGCACCCACCGCACCCACCGCACCCACCGCACCCACCGCACCCACCGACCAACGCGTCCCCTCTCGGGCCGTTCCCTCGAGCGAGAAGGCACCGTGACGAGCCGACGACCAAAGAACGCACCGCTCGCGAGGCGCGGGAGAACACACACCCCCGCGTGCCCGGCGCGGTACCACGGAACGGGGGCCGCTCGGAATCCTCACCCGGACCCCACCGCCTCGGAGCGCACACGTGTCACGCTCCGCCAACCCGGTCACCTTGGCCTCATTGGCGAAAACCCACCACATGGCTCCACCCGTGCCCCAAGGTGGTGAATACCAGGCCTCCCGCTGGGCCGCACCCATTCGTTACGATGCGTCCGAGTGGCACCTGAGACGCGGGGCGCCCCCGAAGCAACCGACACCGCCCGAGTGCGCAGAACCGATGGAGCCTTCCCAGTGTCCAATGCCCTACCGCGGTCGGCGACGACCGTAGCCCTGTTGGCGGACATCCCCAGCACGGGCCACGTGGGCGAGACCGGAGCGCGGCGGTTCGCCATGACCGGCGACGACGTGGGCGCCCGCAGCGCGGCCTTCGTCGCCTTCGCCAGGGAGGAGGCGCGCGCGGGCCGCAAGATCGTGGCGCTCTACCCCGCCTGGCGGGCCACCGACGCCCGCAAGGCGGTCGACTTCGCCCGTGGTTCCCTGCGCACCGACCACATCGCGGGGATCAGCGTCGACCTGTCCCCGCTGGCCCTCTCCCTGATCGCCGACCAGCTCGCCTTCCTCGCCCCCTACGTGCCGCCGGGCATGGTGGCCGCGCTCAGCGCGGAACTGCCCAAACACCTCCTGGCGGGGGCCTGGCTGAGAACCGTGTCCGGGTTGTCCACGCTCCCCACCAGCCTGGGGCAGCACATGGGGTCGTACGCGCCCACGGTCTCCTTCCTGGCCTACTGCGCGCCCTCCGCCCAGGTGAGTCGGTTGCGCGCCTCCGACATGATCACCGAACTTCCCTTCCGTCCGGTGCAGCCGGTGCAGCTGCTCTGCTCCACCCCGGACCCGAGCATCACCCGGGTGTTCGACGAGAACCTGCCCCAGGCGATCCAGCCCGTGGCCACCCGCAGCCTGCCCGTCCAACCCCTGGGCAGCGCCTACTGGGGCACCACCAAGTACGTGGAGTTCGTGGCGCTGAGCGCGCACCCCCAGGCCCTCGCCTACGCCGCCGGAGCACTGAGCGCGTCGGAGTGCACCTGGTGCGGCGAGTCCGTCGCCGCCACCCCCTGCCCCTTCTGCGGCGGCGACGCCAGCGGCCCTCCCGTCCGGGCCGACCATCCCGCCTCGGCGCCCACCGCGCGGAACGCGACCGGTCCACGGTCCGTGGGTGAGCGCACCGCCCCGGCCGCCGTCGCCCCGAACGGGCAGGGCCTGACGCCGGGCCCCCTCCCCTCCCCAGAAACGGCCTTCGGCGCCCGACTCCCCGGGGCCGCCCCTCCGGGCACCGGGGCCGCCACCCCCTGGACGCCCTCTCCCTGGTCCGCCTCCGCTCGGGACGCGCCGCCCCGGAACGACGGCCGGTCGGCCGCACCCGGGCCGGACGCCTCGACCGCCGCGCCCGCGACCGGGCGACACACCGGTCCCGCACGGGGGCGACGACAGCCCTTCGCCGCTCCTGCGGACCACCGGGCACCCGAACCGGTGCGCCCGCCCGAGGTTCCGGCGGACCCCGACGGTCTACCGCGCCCGGAATCCCCCAGAACCTACTCCCGCTAGGGCCCGACGCTCCGCCGCCCGGACGGACGACCCACGACGACACGGAAACGGATACCACCCCCTATGAACCCCCGTCAGCGACGCGGCGTCCTGCTCATGGTCGTGGCCGCTATCGGCGCCGTCGCCGTGTTCGCCTCCGTCTTCACCTACGTCAACGGGCAGCAGGACCAGGGGGGCAGACTCGCCACCGTCCTGGAGCTGGTCGAGGACGTGGACGCCAACCAACCCCTCGGCCGGGACTCCTACACCGCCGTCGAGGTGCCCGCGTCGTACTTCGATCCCGAGGTCTTCATCTCGGACCTGGAGGAGATCGAGGTCCCCGAGGGGCAGGAGCTGGTCGCCGCCAGCCACCTGGCCAAGGGGTCGATACTCCAGCTCGGCATGGTCAAGCCCCAGCCGACCCTGGCCGCCGGAGAACGCGAGATCGCCATCATGGTGAACGCCGAGAACGGGCTCGCGGGCAAGGTGGGTCGGGGGTCCGTGGTGGACATCTACGGCACCTTCCAGCCGCGTGACCACGGAGAGGCCTGCGCGACCCGGATCGTCACCGCGGTGGAGGTCCTGGACATCGGCGAACTGCGCAGCCAGGAGTCGGAGTCCGGTGGCGTGGCGGGCGTCGTCCCGGTCACCTTCCGTCTCTCCCCGGAGACCGCGCTCCAGCTCGCCTACGCCGAGGAGTTCGCGACGAAGCTGCGGATGGCCCTGGTCAGCGCGGCGGGAGGCGGCGACCCCGGGGACACCCAGGTGTGCAGCGGTGACTTCGACGCGGTCTTCGGCGACGGACTCGGCGGAACCGGCCAGAGTCCGCAGAACGACGAGCGGCGCACGCCGCGGGAAGGGTGAGTGAGCGGTGAACTTCCGAGTCCTGGCGGGGATGCCCACCTCCGAGACGGAGATGGTGATCGCGGCGCGCTTCGAGGAGCTGGCCGCCGCCGACCTCGTCTCGTGCCGCCTCACCAGCACGGACCTGATCAACGGGGCGGGCGAGTACCCCGACCTCGACGTCGTCCTGGTGCACCAGGAGTTGGGCCCCTCCCCGGTCTTCGACACGATCCGGGACCTGTCGCACCGCCACCCGCAACTGGCCATCCTGCTGGTCTCTCCGTCGATGGACCCCGACACCTTCACCGCCGCCATGGAGGCGGGTGCCCGGGGCGTGCTCCCGGCCGACTCGGGGGCGACCGAGTTGGAGACCCGGGTGGCCCGGGCGGCCGAGTGGTCGCGGACGTTGCGGCGACACCTCGAGTCGGCGTCGCTGGACCTTCCCGTCTCCGGGGTGCGCGGCAGGATCGTCACGCTCAGCGGCGCCAAGGGCGGGGTGGGCACCACCACCTGCGCGGTGCACCTGTCGCTCGCGGCGGCCCGGCGGGACCGGCTGGTGTGCCTGGTGGACCTGGACCTCCAGGCCGGGGACCTGCCCGCCTTCCTCAACCTCCAGCACCGCAGGTCGATCGCGGACCTGGTGGACGCGGCCGACGACATCAGCCCGGGCATGCTCGCCGAGACCCTGTACGTCGACCCGCGCGGCCCGCACGTGCTCCTGGCCCCGCAGCACGGTGAGCGCGGTGAGGACGTCACTGCCAGGGCCACCCGCCGTATCCTGAGCGCCCTGCGCTCCCGGTACGAACTGGTGATCGTGGACTGCGGTTCCACGATGAACGAGGCCACCGCCATGGCGGTGGAGGTGGCCGACAGGTCCGTGGTGACGGTGACCCCGGACGTGCCCGCACTGCGCGGCGCCCAGCGGTTGATGGCCATGTGGGAGCGCCTCCAGATCCGCTCCCACGAGGACGTGTACTCGCTGGTCACCCGGCACAGCCGCAAGAACGAGATCCAGCCGGACTTCCTCCAGCAGCTGTTGGGCACGAAGGTGCTGCGCACCCCGGTTCCGGCCGCCTACCGGGCGTTGGAGCCCGGGGAGAACAGCGGCGATCCCACGAAGGTGACGGACGAGGGGCTGCGCAGGGCCTTCGCCCGGTTGGCCTCAGAGCTCGACCTGCTCGTGCCGCCCGCCGCGACCACGAGCGGTATCGGCCCGGGCCGCCACACCACACCCTCGGGCGGGCTTCCACAGGGGTTGGCGGGGCTGGCCTCCCGGCCCCCGACGCAGACCGGCCCCACCACCCGCGACGTGTCCGGGTTCCTCAACTCCCTGGGGGCGGAGTCGGCCGGACACCCGACCTGGCCGACCAGCCCGCCTTCCTGGGGGCCGGGTCCCCGACTCCCGGGGGGCGGCGGTACCGGTGGCTGACGCCCACGGGGCCCACGGGTCGTGCCGGAGCCACCGGGGGGACCGGGGCGCCGTTCTCGTCGAGTTCGCGGCGACGGTCCCGTTCATGATGCTGGCCCTGGCCCTGGTGTGGCAGGTGCTGCTGATCGGCGTCACCTCCATGTACGCGTCCCACGGGGCCTCCGAGGCGGCGCGCCAGGCCTCCGTCACCCCCGACGACCCGGACCGAGTCGACGAGGAGGCCCGCAAACGCGTCCGGGCACCGTGGAACGGCGCGGACGTGATGTCCACGGAGGTCGTCGACCGCGACGGCACGCGGTTCGCGCGGGTGAGCCTGGAGATGCCGGTGTTCATGCCCGGGGTGACGGTTCCGTGGACCCTCACCGGTGAGGCGAAGGTGGTCACCGAGGTCCGTCCCAGGCACACCGTCGAGACGGAGCCGGAGGAAGAGCTCTGAACCGCACACCAGCTTCCGGTCACGCGTCGGGCCCGCGCCGCCTTCTGTTCGGCGACCACCCGCGGTCGGACCGGGGCGGCCCCCTCCTGGAGTTCGCGGCGATCCTGCCGGTGCTGCTGTTCACGGCGGTGGTGGCGATGGAGGTCTTCCTGGCGTTCACGGCGATCGAACGCATCGAGTCCGCCGCCAGGGCCGGGGCGCGGGTCGCCGGAACCCAGCAGTTGTCCGGGGCCGAGGCCGCCGCCCGCGCCGCCCTACCCGGTTGGTTGGACGGCGCCACCGTCACCAGCGGGGCCAACGACAGTGACGGGTACTTCGTGGAGGTCTCGCACCCGCTGCCGATCGTGTTCTCGTCGGTGGACCTGAACCTCACGCTGACCCGACGGGTGGACATGCCGAACGTGTGAGTCACGGGTTTCGTGGCGCCACGGCGGCACACGCAAGGAGGAGACGAGGGACATGGGCCTGAAGGACCGTCTGGAGGAGGACCGCGGCGTCGACGAACGCGCGGACCGCGGCAGTGTCACGCACTGGCGGCGGCGCCTCCTGGAGGAGATCAACCTGGAGGACCTGACCCAGCTGACGCTCGCCCAGCGCCGCGTCCGTCTGGAGAGGGTGGTCGGACACCTCCTGTCCCGCGAGGGTCCGGTGCTGTCGGACCGCGAGCGGTCGGTGCTGATCCGACGGGTGGTGGACGAGGCCCTCGGTCTGGGGGTGCTGGAGCCGCTGCTGGCAGACGAGAGCATCACCGAGATCATGGTGAACGGGCCCGACAACGTGTTCGTGGAACGTGGCGGCCGCATGGAGCGCATCGACGCCACGTTCAACGGCGAGGAACAGCTGTACCAGACCATCGACCGGATCGTGTCGCTGGTCAACCGGCGTGTGGACGAGGCCTCGCCGATGGTGGACGCGCGGCTGCCCAGCGGTGAGCGGGTCAACGTGATCATCCCCCCTCTGTCGCTGTCCGGTCCGGTCCTGACCATCCGCCGGTTCCCCAAGCCCTACCCCATCGAGGAACTGGTGCGGATGGGCAGTCTGGACCAGCCGACCGGGGTGCTGCTGTCGGCGATGGTGCGGGCCCGCTTCAACATCGTGGTGTCCGGCGGTACCGGCACCGGCAAGACGACCTTCCTGAACGCGTTGTCGGCCTTCGTGCCCAGCCATGAGCGCATCGTCACGATCGAGGACTCCGCGGAACTCCAGTTGATGCAGGAACACGTGGTGCGGCTGGAGTCCCGGCCCGCCAACATCGAGGGCCGGGGCGAGATCGCCATCCGCGACCTCGTGCGCAACGCGCTGCGGATGCGCCCGGACCGCATCATCGTCGGCGAGGTCCGCGGCACGGAGACCATCGACATGCTCCAGGCGATGAACACCGGGCACGACGGCTCCCTGGTGACGGTGCACGCCAACTCCGCCGACGACGCCGTCCACCGGTTGCAGACCCTGGCGACCCTGGGCGAGGGAAACGTGCCCTACGAGGCGATCCGGGACCAGATCAACAACGCCGTCGACGCCGTCGTCCACCTGGGCCGCTGGCCGGACGGGTCGCGGCGGGTCAACGAGATCTCCGTGGTGTCGTCGCGGCGGCGCGAGGAGTTCCGGCTCGACCGCCTCATGGAGTTCGCGGCGCTGCCGGTGAACCCCGACCGCTCCGTGGAGGGGCGGTTCCGGCACCATCCGCTTCCCCGCCACGTGGCGAGCCGGATCTACCACGTGGGAGAGAGCATCCCCTCCGTGTTCGGTGTCGTGTCCGACGACCGCTCCCGGGGAGACCGGTGAGGGGCCGCACCGCGTCGCCGACGCGGTGTCCAGGTCGCGTGCTCGCGGGTCGAGGGACGGCTCCGGTTCGAAGGGAGTCAGGGTGAACTGGCAGGTCATGGTGATCCTCGGCGGTCTCGCCCTGGTCCTGGCCGTGATGTTGTGGGCGCTGTGGGAGTTCGTGGCCAGCGCCGAGCAGCGGCGGCTGATCGCCGCGCGAAGCGCCCTGGAACAGGCGGAGTACGAGGCGTCCACGCCGCTGGCCCGGTGGGACGCCCGGCTGCGGCGCACGCAGTGGGGCTCCCGGCTGGCCCGTCGGATGGCGCGGTCGGGCACGGACGTGCGTCCGGCGACGTTCGTCCTGGCGCTGGTGGGCGGGGCCCTGTTGGCGGTCGTGGTGGTGTGGCAGGTGCTCGCGCCGTTCTTCGGGCTGTTGGCGGCGGCCGGCGTGGTGTTCCTGTTCTTCTCCTACCTGCGCAGGGCCGAGGCCAAGCGCCGGGAGGAGTTCACCAACCAGCTGCCGGACCTGGCACGGGTACTCGGCAACGCGACCTCGGCGGGGCTGGCCCTGCCGACGGCGGTGGCCATCGCGGCGGACGAGCTGGACGGTCCGGCCGGGGAGGAGCTCGGCCGAATGGCGGAGTCGATGAAGCTGGGCGCGAGCTTCGAGGAGGCCATCGCCGACCTGCGCCAGAGGATGCCGTCACGGGAGCTGGGGGTGCTGCTGTCCACGCTGGTGGTGGCGTCCCGGTCCGGAGGTTCCCTGGTGACGGCCCTGCGCAACATCTCCACCACGCTGGAGAGCCGCAAGGAGACCCGACGCGAGGTGAACACCATCCTCAGCGAGACGACCTCCACGGTGTGGGCGCTCGGGTTCATGTCGGTGGGTGCCCTGTTCATGATCAACGGCATCGAGCCCGGGATCATGCGCACGATGACGAGCACCGGTCCCGGCATCGCGGTGCTTCTGGTGGTGGCCGCCCTGTTCACGACCGGTTTCGCGCTGGTCGCCCGCATCACACGGTTCAAGATGTAGCTGTCGGCGGCACCTCCGCGGTCTCCTCCGACAGCCCCCGCACCTAAGGACACCCCCGTGAACCTCCCGCTCCTGGCCCCGCTGGCGGCCGCGCTCGCCTCGTCCCTGGTCGTCCTGCTCGCCTTCTACGGCCTGTACCTGACCCGGTCGCACACGCGGGTCCAGGTGGAGGACCCGCTCGACGCCCCGGTCATCGTCAAGAGCGACGAGACCTTCTTCCTGCACCGGATCACCGAACGGATCGGTCGCCCCTTCTCCAGGAGGCTGCTGGCGTCGATGAGTGAGCGTCAGCGGGCGTCGGTCTCCGCCCGCATCGAGGCGGCGGGGCGTCCGGACGGGCTGACCACGGAACGGTACGTGCGGCGCAAGGTCGGCGAGGTGGCCATCTACGGCTCTCTGGCGGTCCTGGTGCTGGCGGCGGACTCCAGTCCGATGCTCGCGCTGCTGGCGCTGGCCTTCACCGGGCTGACCGACCTGAACCTGTACGTGCAGACGCAGGAGCGCGCCGACGAGGTCCAGACGCAGTTGCCGGACTTCCTGGACGTCCTGGCCGTCACGGTGAGCGCCGGGATGTCGTTCCGCGCCGCCGTGGCGCGGGTCGCGGTGTCGATGCCGGGGGTGCTGGCGGACGAGTTCACCATCGCGCTGCGCCAGATGGAGCTGGGCACCTCCCGCCGGGAGGCCTTCGAGTCCCTGCGCCGCCGCAACCGCAACGAGTCGCTGAGCAAGTTCGTGACCGCCATCCAGCAGGCCGAGGAACTGGGCGCGCCGTTGAGCGACACCCTGGTGGACATCAGCCGGGACATGCGCCTGGCCGACGCCCAGTACATGCGGCGCAAGGCCCAGCGCCTCAACCCGAGGGTGACGATGGTGACCGCCGCGACCCTGCTCCCGGGCCTGTTGATCCTCATCGTCGGCTCGATGTTCCTGGGCACCGACATCGACCTCGCCCTGCTGCTCGGGGGCTAGGGAAGGACGCCCGGGGGCCGCTCGGTTCAGCGGCGACGGCCGCCGACGCCCGGCAGTTGGCCGAGGGCGAGCTCCAGGGCACGGAGGGCGTCGTCGCGGTCGGGCACCACGAGCAGCCGCTCGACCGCGTCGACCTCGCTCTGGGAGGGGGCGTCCCTCAGGTCGCGGCGCTTGCGGGAACCGTAGTGCGCGGCCCAGACGAAGGCGGCGGCGGACAGCGACACGGCGATTCCCACGGCTCCCGCGTCGTCCATGGCGTTGGCTGTCAGCAGACAGGCCACGGTGAACAGCGCGGCCCCGACGAAGGCGACCACACCGGTGAAGGCGGCCTCCCCGGCCAGCGCGCTGCGGCTCTCCTCCATGTTCCGCAGGCCGCGCAGCCGCAGCTGCGCGTTTCCGGCGCTCCGCGCGACACCGGCCACCGCTCGGACGGCGACGGCCGCCGCCCGCCGGTCTCCGGGAGGGGTCCGGAGAGCGCCCTGGGCAAGGGCCGTGCGCCACGGCCCTTGGGGGACTTGGACCAGGGCCCGCTCCAGCGACTCCTCCTCGGTGCGGCCGCTGGACAGCTCGACGACCAGGTGGGCGGTGAGGGTCAGCGGCCGGACGTCGACGCGCATCAGGGGCCCGGTGAAGCGGCCGCGCAGGGGCGAGGACCATCGTTCGTAGTCCCCGGCCAGGCGCACGGTGGTCGGGACGAGGCGGGCGACCTCCTCGTACACGGAACAGGGGCGGCCGACCTCACACGGGTGGCCGGGCTGTGCGCAGTGGTGTCGCGCCAGGACCGGTAGGGCCCCGCTCTCGATCGCCGCGCTCACCGTGGGGTCGTGCGGTGCCTCGGGGTCGTCAGCGGCGCGGGCGAGGTCGGAGAGGGTCATCCGGACCCCCCGATAGACGGGCGGCAGGTCCGGACGCAGCAGCGCGACCAGCCGGGCGACCTCCAGGTCGTGGCTCGCGCCGTGGTCGTCCTCGATCCAACGGCGTGCCGGTGATCCCGGCGGCAGCCAGTCGGTGAGCGAGCGCCGCCGGGTCGGGGAGGCCAGGAGCGCGACGGCACGGTCCCAGTTCGGGCGCATGGCCTCGGCCAGGTCGCCCGGGTGCAGGTGGAGCCCGTTGGCGAACGCGAACGCCTCCCCCGGGCGGGCGTGGGCGAGTGGTCTCCCGGCCCCTGACGGCGGCGGTCCGGACGGCGGTTCCCCGGACCGCGGGGGCCGCGCGGGGGCGCGGGGCGAGGGAACGGTCGCGCGGTCCGCTTCCATGGGGGCGCCGATGAGGAGGGCGAGGAGTTCGGCAGCGGTGGGACGGTGTCGCGGGTCCTTGTCCAGGCACCGGGCCACCAGGGGTCCCAGGGCGTCGGGGAGTCCGCTGAGGTCGGGTTCCGCGGAGACCAGCCGGTGCAGGATCGCCGCCGGGTTCGGGCCGTCGAAGGGAGCCCGGCCCGTGGCCGCGAAGACGGTCACCGATCCCCAGGCGAAGAGGTCGATCGCCGAGGTCGACGGCCGACCCTCGATCTGTTCGGGTGCCATGTACCTCGGGGTACCGATGAGCGCGCTCGACAGCGTGCCCGCCCCCTCCAGCGCCCGCGCCACACCGAAGTCGATCACCCTCGGCCCGTCCGGAGCCAGCATGATGTTGGCGGGGGTGAAGTCGCGGTGGACGATCCCCGCACCGTGGATGGCCGCCAGGGCGGTGGTGGTGGCGACGGCCAGGCGGTGCAGGTCCGCGCCGGAGCACGGTCCCTCCAGGCGCACGGTCTCGTGGAGGGTGCGTCCCTCCACGTACTCGGTGACGACCCAGGGGGTGGTGGCGTTCGGGTCCGCGTCGATCACCCGTGCGGTGCAGAAAGAGGCCACTGTGCGGGCCAGCTCCACCTCCCGTGCGAACCGCTCCCGTACGCCGGGGTCACCCGCGTGCCGGGGGTGCATGATCTTGACCGCGCCGAGTCCGCCCTCGGGGTGTCGGCCCAGGTAGACCGAGCCGAATCCGCCGTGCCCCAGCAGACGGAGGAGCCTGTGGCCGCCGACGGTGACGTCAACCCCTACCAAGATCCGTCCTCTCGTGTGACCGATGTGTGACGGAAGGTGGGATGTGCGGGCCCTCACGGGGGTTCGCTCCGTGACCGGATCGTGGCGAACCCCCGCGGAGCCGGGCCCGGGAGCAGGTCGGCCCCCGGGCCCCCCGAGTCACCGGGGCGGGAGACGGGTCACCTGGGCGGGAAGGGGATCGAGGACAGGGTGGGGATCAGGGTGTCCTCCTCGAAGTCCAGGTGGGCCTGGAGTTCTTCGGTCAGCCGGTCGAGTTCGGCCATGAAGCGCGCGCGGTCGGCGGTGGCGACGTCGGCGAGCAGGGCCTCCAGTTCACCCCGGACGCGATCGACCACGCGGTGCTCCTCCACCAGGCGCTCGATCGGTTCCCGCAGGTGCGGGAACCCCTCGGCGAGCCCGGGGAACATGGTGTCCTCGCCGGTGTGGTGGAAGTGCAGGGACTCGCAGAAGGCCAGGCAGTGCTGGCGGATCTGGAGGTTGAGCCCCACGCCGGAGTCGGTCGCCGAGGCGTCCCGCCCGGCGAGGTAGCGCTCGGCCTCCACCCGCACGTTGGCGAGCTGGCCGCGCAACCAGGTGTGGACCTGGACGAGCTTGTCCGCGAGGTTGTCCGCCTCGTCGGGGCCGAACGCGGGCGGGTGCTGCAACTCGACCACCGGAAGCAGCCGCTCCGTCTGTTCCTGGTACTCGCCGTACCCCGGCAGGCGGCGGACGATCTCCTGGAAGACATGGTCGCGTTCCCCGCCCTCCAGCGGGACGGCGACGGACTCGCGGGGGTCCTCTCCCGGAAGCTCCACGGTCACCATCGGGTGGGCGAGCAGGTGACGGTACCAGGCGGGGTGCTCCGGGGCGCCCCCGGCGGAGCCCACCACGAACACCCGGTCGTCGATCCGGACGAAACCGAGCGGGTTGGTGTACTCGTGCCCCGAGCGCTCTCCCTTGGTGGTGAGCAGCAGCAGGTCGCCGCCGGCGAACCGGCCGCCCACGCGGCCTCCGTTGGCCCGGAACTCGGTCACCACCGCCTCGTTCCAGGGGCTCACCCTGGGTGCCGGACGCTGGTGCGGGCCGACCGGCGGTTGGTCGGCGGGGGTCGACGCGGAGTCGTGGTCGGTGCTGTCGTGGGTGTTCTGGTCGTGCTTGTCCGTCAAGGGACGGTCCTCTCACTGGTGTGGAGGCGGACGCCGCCGAGGGCGCGATGGCGCGCTCGAACTCCGAAAGGCCCGTACGGTTCGGGAGCGGGGCAGGTCACCGGGCAGCCGTCGGGTCGGGAGGGGTCGGAGGAGTCCGCCCGGAAGGGTGCGGTGGGCACCGAAGGGCGGTGGGGCGGCCGAGGCGCGGCCCGGGTGCGACGGCGGGGCGGACCCGCGGGGCCCGGAGTCACCGGGGCCGGAGGCTCACGGTCCCGAAGGACGTGTCGCACCGGAGCCGCGAACGGCTCGGCCCGCTCAGACGCGGAACGTGGTGTGTGTGCTCACGATGGGCTCCCCGAAAGATCATGGCGCCTCCATGCTTCCGGCCGGCCCACTGCTCTTTGGCCGGGAACACGCGACGCACCACCACCTTAGGCGCCCGTTCCGGTGGGGACAAACCCACCCGAAGTCTCGTGCGGGCCCCATCGGCCGGGGGCCGAGGTCTCCGTAGCTTCGTCGTCGGGTCCCGAACCCGGACCTGCCCCGCAGCCGCGTCGACGAGAGAGTCACCATGAGCAGCTCCCCCCGCCCGCCCTCCAACGGAACCCCACCGCCCCCCTCCCCCGGACGCTCCCTCGCACCGGACCTCGCGCGCGGCTTCATGCTGCTGTTCATCGCGCTGGTCAACGCCCAGTTCTTCCTCACCCACTCCGAGACCGTTCGTTCCGTCGCCGACCAGGTGCTGGTGCTCGTCCAGAGCACCCTGGTGAACGGGCGGGCGATCCCGTTGTTCTCCCTGCTCTTCGGCTACGGCACGGTGTGGATCATGCGGAGGGTGATCGACTCCGGCGGCGGGTGGGTGCACGCCCGCGTGGTGCTGCGCCGCCGCGGCTGGTGGATGCTGGCGATCGGCCTGGCGCACGGGGTACTGCTCCTGCCGGTGGACATCGTCGGGGCCTACGGGCTCGGCCTCCTGCTGTTCGTGGGGTTCCTGCGCGCACGGGACGCCGTCCTGCTGTGGTCGGCGGGGGCGGTCGCGGTCGCCTCCGCCGCTCTGAACACGCTCCTCGGTCTGGGAGGGGCGCTCGGGTCCGCACCCGAGAACGCCGCCACGGCGCCGGCGGTTCCCTCTCTCGTGGAGTCCGACTTCCTCGCGGCCTGCGCCGAACGCTTCGCCGAGTGGACCCTGTACACCCCGGTGACCCTGTTGTTCGTGGTGCTGCCGCCGTTGCTCGTCGGGATGTGGGCCGGTCGCCGGGGCATCCTGGAACGCCCTGAGGAGCACCGCGACCTGCTGGTGCGCACCGCCGTCGTCGGCCTGGCGGTCGCCGCGGCCGCGGGCCTGCCGGACGCACTGGTGACCTCGGGTCTCCTGCCCGAGCCAGGACGGGTCGCCCTGACGTCACTGTGGATCGTGCACGACCTCGCTGGCTGGGCGGGCGGGCCCGGATGGGCGGCCCTGATCACCCTGGTCGCGTCCGGGCTGACCGAGCGGGCACGGGCCCGTGCGGGGCGCGCCGACGCCTCCCCCGGCCCGGTCGCCACGGCCGTCGCCGCCGTGGGAGAGCGTTCGCTGAGCTGCTACCTGACGCAGGCGGTCGTGTTCACCGCGGTGTTCGCCCCCTACGGTCTGGGATGGGGTGCCGGAGCGAGCGCGACGGTGGCCGCCGGGGTCGCGGTCCTCACCTGGGGTCTGACCGTGGTCCTCGCCGAGGCCTCCCGGCGGCTGGGGCTGCGCGGACCGGCCGAGGTGCTGCTGCGGAGGCTGACCTACGCGCGCGTCCACCTGCCGTCCGGCGACCGGAGATCGCACTGACACCGGGGCCGTCGCGGCGCTCCGGGGGTCGGACGCCCGGGCTCAGTCGCCGCCCCGCCCCCGAGGACCGTCCGCCGGGCAGAGCGTCATGTCGTTCTCACCGGGAAGGGTTCCCGGAAGGGCGAAGTGGCCCGAACCGAGCCGGTCGGTGTCCCGCCACTCCTCGGTACCGTCCACGTCGTAGCAGTGGCCGCTGGGGTCATGGAGCAGGGCGCCCGAGTACGCGGAGGGCCGGTAGGCGATTCCGGCGCGCTCCGGCGCCCCCGGGACGAGGACGGAGACCTCGGCGGTCGGGTTCTGCGGGCTCAGTTCGGCGAGGACGGTCATGGGAACGCCGAGCTCACTGCCGCTTCCTCCCCTGACGACCTCCTTGTCGACGCCCCCGTTCCGGTCGGGGTCGAGCGGGGTCAGGGTCAGGAAGTCCTCTTCGTACACCCGGTGGCTGCCGACGTCGGGGAAGTAGGCGAGCTCGGCCGTGAACTCGACGCCCTCGCCCGTGTCGCGTACGCCGGTCAAGCACACGCTCATCACCGGAAACGCCTCCACGAGGGAGGTGACCAGACCGAAGTCGACCGTGTCGTGGTCGAGCGGGGAGACGAACGGCCACACCTCGGGATCGGAGTTCGGCTCGCCCTCGGGGCCGGGCACGAGCAGAGCCGCGTAGGTGTCGGGGGACACGGCTCCCGAACCGAAGGGCCGCCACGGGGCGTGGTCCTGCTGCGCACTCAACCGTTCCTCGTCGTCGCAGGCCAGCGAGGTGACGACGTCCTCCAGGATCTCCTCGTGCTCGGGACCGGCCGGTTCCTCGGTGGTCTCCTCGGCCACCACGGTGTCGGCGGGTGACGCGGCGAGGGTGTCGAACAGGAGGTAGCCGCCGCCCAGTACCGCGACCATCCCGACCGCGCCCACGGCGAGCCACAGACCGACCCCGCTCCGGGAGTCGGTGTCCTCGTCCGTGTCGAGGCTCCCGGCTGACTCGGCCTCGGAGGGACCGCGCCCGCCGCCCGTCGCCGGTCCGAACAGGTAGTCTGCCCCGCCCCTTCCCGCCGTCCCCGCGCTACGCGTTCCGGGGGCGGGCCCGCCCCCGAACCCCGTCGCCGGTCGCGGGGTGTGACCGTACGCCTCGGCCGCGGCCTCGGGCCCCCAGGCGTCCTCATCCGGCGGGTCGGGGTCCGCGCCGGGACCGGGGGCCGGACCGGTCCCTCCGGAGTGCGCGTCGGCGGAGGTTCCGGCCGGGGCGTCGGACGCGCCCGGAGCGGGCGCGGCGGCGAGGGCTCCGGGGCCACTGGAGGCGTCGGCGGAGCCGGGGACACCGGGAGTGCCCCGCCCGCCCCGCTCCTCAGCCCGGGCGAACCGGGCCCAGTGGTCCCGGTCGTACCAGCTCACGTCCGGCCGGGGCCAGTGCCGGGCGACGAGCCCGCGCAGCTGCCCGGGCCAGGTGTCGGCGGTCGACCGTTCGTCGATGCCCAACAGCAGCAGGCACTCCAGGTAAGCGTCCTCGGCGGTGGGTCTGCGTTCCTGGTCCGGGGAGAAGGCGCGCAGGAGGAGCGGGCGCAGGTCCTCCGGGAGCGCTCTCAGGTCGACCCGCGACTCACGGGCGCGACGCGCCATCTCCCACAGGATCTGCCCAGGGACCCGCCCCGGGGTGTGACCGGCCGGAGAGGCGCCGAAGGGCGGTTCACCGGTGGCGGCGAACACCACGAGACAGGCCCAACCGTGCACATCGGAGCGGTGAGTGGCGGGCGAGCCCTCGTAGCGCTCGGGGGCCAGCCAGCCCAGGCTGGTCCCGCTCTGCACCGACGCGGCGTCGTCGACGCGACGGGTCACGCCGAAGTCCAGGAGCCGAGGACCGCCCTCCGTCACCACCAGGTTGTCGGGCCGGACGTCTCCGTGCACGGAACCCGTGACGTGGGTCGCGGCGAGCGCCTCGGCCAGTCCGGCGGCCAGCACGAGAAGCGGGTCTCCGGCGAATCGACCGTGCGTCCGCACGTGCTCGGCCAGGTCTGGTCCCGGCAGGTGGTCGATCGCGGCCCACGGTCGGCCCTCGTGCGTCCCGGCGTCCCGGGCTTCCGCCGCGCACACTCCCTGGGCCCGACCCGTCGCCACCCGGCCCCCGGAGTCGTCCGCGGGGGCCCATTCGGCACCGGCGAGGCGAAGCGACACCGGTTCGTCCTCTGGCGAGACGGCGGCGAAGAGGGTGCTCACACCGTCGGCGCCCAACCGCCCGATCAGGCGATAGCGGCCCACCTGGAGCGGGTCGCCGTCGGTCAGGGGGGCGACGTTCGGCGGCAGAGCGGGGAGGGAGAAGTCCATTGGGGGGGCAGCTTTCCACACATCAGGAACGGTTGTGGTGGGCTGTGCCGGGATAGCACATTCGATCCCTTTTCCCTGCGAACCTACCTAATTCGTGAGGCATCCGATACGGCACTCCTCCTCTTTCGCGCACGCGCCGCTTCCCTTCCGGACCGGCGCGCGAACTCCGGGGAGCGCACCCTCCCGCGCGGCCCCGAACCGGGGTCACCCCTGATCACCGGGGTTCACGGGATGCGTCCCGTTCGTCGCCACCGTTGCCGAACCGTCTCACCGCGGACTCCGCCCACGGACACGGTGGGTGAGGACGTTATGGGAAGGAGAGGAAATCGGTGCACTGCTCCGTGAAACCGGACCCGACCGGCGGGTGACCGGAGCGCCCGTTCCCGGGGCCCCGAGGGCGGCCCGCCGCTCGCCCCCAGCCCGGGCCGCCCTCCGGGAGGTCGGGGCGCCGACCACTCGGGCCACATCCGGCCACTGGGGCGCCGTGGGACCGGCTGGCGACCACCGGCGGGGAGCCGTTCCGGGAACACGCTCGCGCCCGATCCCACCAGCGCGGCAGCCCGCGCCCACGGCGCCTCCGCGTACCACCGGGGAGGCGGGGACGAAGCTCGACCCCGCCACGGAGCGGGCACCGGGCCGAGCACGACGCGAACCACCGGCCCCACCGCTGATAGCGTTTTTCGAAGCCCGCTTCACGACACGAGAAGACCATGGCTGACGACACCCCTCCCCAGGCCGCCGAGCCCGACGCCGGTACCTCCCCCGCGCCCGGCGGCGCCGCTCCTGCGACCACTCCGCCGACGAGGGCTCCCGCGCGGGACGCGCCGGAGGGGGACGCGCCGCCGCCCTTCCCCCGACTGGTCGGAATGGTCGCGGGCAAGGCACTCCCCCTCTACCTCTCCATGGTCGCCACCGTCATCGGGACCATGGTGACCGCCGGGGTCCTGGGGCACACCGGAACCGCCGTCCTGGCCGCCTACGCTGTGACCGTCTCCCTGTACAACCCGGCCGCGATGGTGGTCCAGGGAGCACTGCGCGGATCGATGCCCTTCGTCGCCCAGCACAGGGACCGCCCCGAAGCCCTCGCACCCACCCTGCGCGACTCCCTCTGGCTCGCTCTGTGCATGGGGCTGCTCGGCGGCACCGTGGTCGCGGCGGTACCACTGGTCGCCCGGCTGGTGGGTGTCCCCGCCGAGACGACGGCCGCCTTCGGGCCGTTCCCCCTCCTGATGGCGCTCGCCCTCCTAGCCAACGCCTTCCAGTCCTGCGCCACCGTCCTGCTCATCGGCCTGGGACGGTCGAAGCAGGCGATGACCGTGGGACTGCTCGGCACCGTGTCGTCCGTGGCCCTGACCCCCACCCTGGTCCTCGTCGCCGGCCTGGACATCACCGGCGCCGGGATCGCGATGTTCCTCACCGCCCTCACCACGGCGGCCACGGCCCACGTGCTGCTGCGACGCGGAACCGGACCGACCCCGCGCCCCACGGGCCCCATCGCGCCGAACTGGCCCGGGATCTGGCACATCGCCCGGGTCGGGCTGCCCATGGGCTCGACCATGCTCATCAAGTTCGGCGTCCTGGGCCTGCTCGCGATGGCCGCGGCCCGGATCGGTCCCGTCGAGGCCGCCGCCCACCAGGTGATGATCACGTTGGCGACCTTCGTCTTCCTCCCGGCGACCGCCACGGGGCAGGCCGCGGTTCCCTTCATGGCGCGCGCCGCCCCCGGGGCCGAGGTCTCCGAGGGCACCCCGCGGCACGGTTTCGGCGAGGTCCGCCGGGCGATGGGCGCGGGCCTGGCCCTCGCCCTGCCGGTCGTCGCGTCGAGCATGCTGCTGGTCTGGGCGGTGTCGGGGCCGATCGTCGGCGTCTTCACCCCCGACCCCGCGGTCGCGTCACTGGTGGCGGCGCTGATCCCGGTCCTCTTCGTGGTGGTCCTGGCCGACGGTGTGCAGGCCGTGCCCGGGATGGGGCTCCTCGCGCTCAAACGCACCACCCCCACCCTGTACGCCTTCGCCGTGTGCTTCGGACTGCTGGCGCTGGCCGCCTTCCCGGTCGCCTCGTCCGGCGGGCTGGCCTGGCTGTGGTGGGCCTACGCGCTCGCCAACCTCGGCCTGGTCGTCGGGCAGGGCGGCGGATTCCTCCTTCTGACCCGGGGCCGGGGCTGAACGGGTGCCCCCGCCCCGGGGAACGGCGGCGCAGAGCGGAGGCGGATGGCCCGGGAGGGGTGGTCCGAGGTCGGACCGACCGTTCCCGGCACGAACCGCCGTCCGCGCCCGGAACGGACCACTCCATGCGGGACTCGCATAGATCCCGTGACGCGGCCCGCCGACTCCCGCGTGACCGGTCGGGTTCCGGCCCACGACCCAGGACCCACGAGCGGCTCGGGCCACCGCCGAGCTGGCACGGCCCCGCGTTTCATCCGGGGAACAACACGGCGTTCTCCGGTAACGACCATTCGTATTCACCCCGAAAACCCCCCGGGTAATACGCGCCTTCACCATTTCGCCACCCCGCCGCGCTCACCGCGACACAGGGCGCCGGAACCGCTCCGAACGCGACTCCCGGCGGGCGACGCGACCGCGCGCTCCTGACGGGTACCGCGCCCGCGCCGCCGCGCTCACCGCCCGCGCACCGCGAGCGGGGAAACCGGACAGTCGGCCCACCACAGGGAACACCGCCCGATGCCACGCGCCTGGTCGCAGAAGTCCGCCCCGTGAGCGCGTGGAGGGCCCCACGAGCCCCCGGAGACGCCCGTGGCGACCACACCCGCCACCGCCGCACCGGTGTGGCGCCCCGCGGCCTCCCGCCCCACGAGGGCCTCGCGAGGGCCCTGTACGGGCCCCCGCGCCACCGGATCAGCCGCCCCAAGGGTGTCCGGTTTCCGCCAAGCGATGACTTAAGACACCAAACCACCTACAAAAGACGGCGTCAGCGCGTCGCGCCCACCAATCCGGAGGCCGCCAATGACCACCCCGAGTGCACCACTCCAGGCACCCCGGGAATCAGATTGGGGAATTGCCTCGGAACGGCTGCGGAGCACCACCCGGCTGGGGCATACTCGGAACGTCGGCCGCCAGGCGGCGCGAGCTTCGAAGCCGGAGTCAGCGCCTGCCCGGGCGTCCGTGTGGTGCGCTCTGCCTTTCGCGCATTCGTCCGTTTTCGGGACTCGTCCGTCGGTTCACGTTCACCGCGGTGCGTGGTTTTCGAACGGGGACGTCATGGTGCGGCGAGGCGATAGGGTGCACCTGCGGGATCTCGCTTTCTCACGTTCGTCACACGAGAGAGACGCGGGTTCGACGGGGAACGGCACGTGGAAGTTCTGAATCTAGGGGGAACTTCCACCCAGGACGCTCCCACCCGCCGGGGTGGCGTTGGATTCGGGGGAATTCACGTTCGCCGAGCACGTGAATGTTCCATTCGCCATCAAGGGGACCGCCGTACCTCTGCTGCCCTCCGGACAACACCGCCGTCGGAGGGCAAAGGGGAACAGAGGGCGCGGAACCCGGTCACGAAGAGAAGAAAAGGGGGGCCCACTCCGCTTCCACCACGGGGGGAACGGGAGCGGAGGCCAACCTCGACGTCGGCCCCGGTCCGCGTCGGCTCACACGGAGCCGACCCGGCCGGGGTCGCCGTCGTCCCCATCGCACGGACGGAAGCGGTTGTCGAGCCTCCACCCTCATCGCGCATACGGCCGCCGATAGCCCCCGCCCCGGGTCGCAACGCGCCCGCCCCACACCACAGCAAGAATCCCGCAGGGTCGGGAACTCAGCGTGACCGGGCTTCGTTGCGTCTGCGTGAGTGAAGACATGACGTGTCCGCGCCACCGGGCCGCGCCGGGGCGCACCCCCCGGCCCCTACCGCGCGCACGGCACCGGAGCGGCCCCCCGCCGCGCCCCGGACCCCCCTCACTGGGGGTCGCTGCAACCCAGTACGGTCTCGAGCAGGCCAGGGAAACGCCCGTCGAGGTCCTGGTCCCGCAACGAGACAAAGCAACGCGTGCCCTCGGTACGGTTCTGGACCACCCCGGCGTTGCGCAGGATCTTCAGATGATGGCTCAGGGTCGACTGCGCGATCGGCAGCTCGATGTCCTTCCAGGCGCGTTCGCCGTCGAACTCCGCGAGCATGCGCACGATCCGCATCCGAGTGGGTTCGGCGAGCGCCGACAGGACCGTGATCAGATCCACCTCCGACAGGGGCGGATGCTCGCGCCCGCGGGACGTCCCCCTGGGAACCAAGACCCCACCTCCACTTCCTCCGCCGTACGGCCGTTCCACGCGTTCACCCGGGGGGACCACCAGCCCTCCGACACCGGCCCGAAGGCCGGGTCGGCCGACGACCAGGATTTGGCGTGCGTTCAGCGGCGAGTGTACCGTCAGTGTTCGATGTTCGTCGATCATCGAATGAACCAGGCCAGTGGGGGTAACTGAGATGTCGCAAACAACCGGGGGCACGGAGGCCACAGGACCGGCGAACCGGCCCGCCCTGTCCGTCCTGGACCACGCCAGCATCGTCGAGGGTTCCCACCCCGGCGAGGCCCTGCGCGACGCGCGCGAACTCGCCCAGAACCTGGAGCGCTGGGGTTACACCCGCTTCTGGCTCTCCGAGCACCACAACATGAGGGCCATCGCCAGCGCGGCCACCTCGGTCGCGCTCGGTTTCATCGCCGAGGGCACCTCCACCATCCGGGTGGGGTCCGGCGGCGTCATGCTCCCGAACCACTCCCCGCTGGTCATCGCGGAACAGTTCGGCACCCTGGAGTCCCTGTACCCCGGACGCGTCGACCTCGGTCTCGGCCGCGCGCCGGGCACCGACCCCCGGACCATGCGGGCGATGCGCCGCGACTCCTCGGCCTCCTCGACCTTCCCGCAGGACGTCCAGGAGCTGCGGTCGCTCTTCGAGCCCGCCAGCCCCGGCCAGCCGGTCCGCGCCGTCCCCGGCGAAGGCCTGCGGGTACCCCTGTGGATTCTCGGTTCCAGCCTCTTCGGTGCCCAGCTCGCGGCCCACCTGGGTCTCCCCTACGCCTTCGCCTCGCACTTCGCCCCGAGCGCGCTCCACGACGCGCTCGCTGCCTACCGGACGGACTTCGCGCCCTCCGAACAGGCCGACAGGCCGTACGCGATGGCCGGGATCAACGTGGTGGTCGCCGACACCGACGCCGAGGCGAAGAGGCTGTTCACCTCCCAGCAGCAGGCCTTCCTGGGCATCATGCGCAACGCGCGCGGCCTGCTCCAGCCACCGGTCGAGAGCTCCGCCATGGACACGATGTGGCGGCCCGGAGAGAAGGAGCAGACCGACGCGATGCTCCGCTACTCCTTCGTGGGCTCCCCGGAGACCGTGCGCGCCAAGATCGACCTCTTCGTCGCCGACACCGGTGTGGACGAGCTGATGGTCTCCTCGATGATCCACGACAAGAAGGCCCGGTTCCGCTCCTACGAACTGCTGGCCGACCTCTTCGACCTGGAGGCCCCCGCCGCGGGCTGACCACGGTCGACACGAAGCCCTGACCGGGGGTACTGGTCAAGGGCGCGGTTCCGGGCCAGGCAGGGCCCGGAACCGTTCTCCCCGGTCACTGGGGTGGGGGGGGGGGGGGGGCGGCCCCCCCCCCCCCCACCCCACCCCCCGGCCCCCCACCCCCCCCCCCCCCCCCCCCCCCCCCCCCCCCCCCCCCCCCCGGAACC